>CAZXNG010000058.1:5407-6892 GCA_964642065.1 uncultured Halobacteriales archaeon | reverse complement strand
CCCCATCCCCGACCTCACGGGGTACATCACCGAGGGTCAGATATACATCGACCGCAGGATGGACAGCGAGGGATACGAGCCGCCCGTCGACGTGCTTCCGTCGCTGTCGCGTCTGATGGACGACGGCATCGGCGAGGGCTTCACCCGGGAGGACCACGAGGACGTCGCCAACCAGCTGTACGCAGCGTACGCGGAAGGCAACGACCTCAGGGACCTCGTGAACATCGTCGGAAGGGAGGCGCTGTCGGAGCGCGACAACCGGTACCTGGACTTCGCCGACGAGTTCGAGAAGGACTTCGTCAACCAGGGCTGGGACACCAACCGCGACATCGACGAGACCCTCGACCTCGCGTGGGATCTGCTGTCGACGCTGCCGAAGCAGGAGCTCAAGCGCGTCGACAGCGACCTCATAGAGGAGTACTACGTGGAAGGACAGACCGAGGAAGAGGAAGCCGAGGCCGCAGCTTAACCCACCATGGTCGCAGAGGACGTAAAGCCGACGCGGAAGGACCTGATGGAGATTAAGGACCGTATCGGGCTCTCCGAACAGGGCCACGAGACCTTGGAGAAGAAACGCGACGGCCTGATCATGGAGTTCATGGAGATACTCGAGGAGGCTCAGGACGTCCGCGAGGACATGGAGGACGACTACGACGAGGCGCAGAAACGCATCAACATGGCGCGGGCGCTCGACGGCGATGTCGCCGTCCGCGGTGCGTCCGCCGCCCGAGCGGAGACGCCGTCCATCGAGATGCAGAGCAAGAACATCATGGGCGTCGTGGTCCCGCAGATAGAGAGCACGAAGGTCAGGAAGGACGTCGGCGAACGCGGATACAGCCTGCTCGACACCTCTGCGCGCATCGACGAGGCCGCGGAGGCTTACGAGGAGCTCTTGGAGACCGTCATCCTCGCCGCCGAGATAGAGACCGCGATGAAGAAGATGCTGGAGGAGATAGAGAAGACCAAACGACGGGTCAACGCGCTGGAGTTCAAGCTCATCCCCGAGCTAGAGGAAGCCCGGGACTTCATCGAGCTACGGCTGGAGGAGATGGAGCGCGAGGAGATATTCCGGCTTAAGAAGATCAAGAACAAGAAGGAAGAGGAGGAGAAGGAGGAGCGAGAGCGCGAGGAGCTGGCGGCGACCGCGGACGACTGACCTTCCTTCTCTTTCTATCCCAGCACCTGAGCCCCTTCGTCCGAGACCCGCGTCCTCTCCTCGAACACACCGTCCAATCCGACGCCGAACACCGTCTCTCCCAACATAGCCATCGACGCCTTGCCGCCCTGCTGCCGCGCCTCGCCGACTGCGTCGACGACGCGTTCCGTCGGCAGTCCGCTCTCGAGCGCGAACTCCCAAGACACGTCGACCATCCGTTCGAAGCCCGGATTCTTCAGCAGACCGTCTAACGCACTCTCGCCGGCGCGGTTCACCTGCTCCATCCGGCTGTCGTCGCCCAACACCTCGGCGGTGTCGAGGCTCCCGTA
>CAZXNG010000058.1:0-5307 GCA_964642065.1 uncultured Halobacteriales archaeon | reverse complement strand
GTGAAGCCGGCGCCGCGGCTGCCCGCCTCCAGCGGGTCGGGGTCGGGGACCGCGCTGAACAGCGCGGTGACGTGGCCGGGGGCGTAGGCGCGCGTCAAGGCGAGAGGCGCTGGCGGTCGCGGGGGAACAGCACGACCTCGCGGACGTTGTCGAGGTCGAGCATCGTCGTCAGCAGCCGCTCCATCCCGAGCCCCCAGCCCGCGTGCGGCGGCATCCCGTACCGGAACGCGTTCAGGTAGTACTCGAACTCCTCGGGGTCCAGCCCCTGCTCCTCTATCTCGCTTTCGAGCTTCTCCAGCCGGTGTTCGCGTTTGCCGCCGCTCATCAGCTCCATCCTCGGGTGCATCATGTCGAACGCCGCCGCGGTGTCGCCTTCCTTGTAGACGTAGAACGGCTTGACCTCGGCGGGCCAGTCGGTGACGAAGTAGTGGCCTCCGACCGAGTCGCCGAG
The DNA here is from genome assembly GCA_964642065.1 of uncultured Halobacteriales archaeon. Taxonomy (GTDB): domain Archaea; phylum Halobacteriota; class Halobacteria; order Halobacteriales; family Halorutilaceae; genus JAQZDA01. The sequence continues at coordinate 4,856 of CAZXNG010000058.1, read as the reverse complement.
CGCGTGCTCCGCCTCCGTCGACAGGTCGTCGCCCCACGCCAGCGGCTCGTCGATACCGGATTCGTTGGCGACGGCGATGGCTTCTTCGTACGACAGGTACTCGAACGGAGTCTCCGGAACCTCGACTTCGACGTCGAGCTCGTCGAGCTGTTCCCCGCAGTCCTCGACGACGCGTTCGTAGGCGGCGACGGTGACGTCCTGACAGATCTCCATCGCCTCCTCGCCGTCGACGAACGCGGATTCGAAGTCGATGGAGGTCGCTTCGTTCAGGTGACGCGGGGTGTTGTGTTCCTCGGCGCGGAATATCGGACCTATCTCGAAGACGCGTTCCAGCCCGCCGGCGACCATCATCTGCTTGAACAGCTGAGGGCTCTGGTTCATGAACGCCTCGCGTTCGAAGTACGAGATGGGGAACAGGTCGGTGCCTCCCTCCGTCGCCGTCGCGACTATCTTCGGCGTGTCTATCTCCCGGCATCCGATGTCGTGGAACTTCTCCCTGAGGGCGTCCTTGACGGCGTCGCGTATCTCGAAGATAGCCTGGACGCGGGGCTTCCTGGTGTCCATGTACCTGTGGTCGAGACGCGTCGACAGCTCTGCGTCCACCTTCTCCGTGGGATCGAGCGGTAGCTCGGGCTCCGCGGGGTTCAGCACCTCTATCTCCTCCGGCAGCACCTCGACGCCGGTGGGTGCGCGCTCCTCCTCCTCCACCTCGCCGGACACGGTGACGACGCTCTCCCGTGTCACGTCGCGGCCCTTCTCTATCACGTCTTCGTCGACGACGTCCTCCTTCAGCTTCACTTGTATTACCCCGCTGCGGTCGCGGAGTATGAGGAAGGCGATGCCTCCGAGGTCGCGTACCTCGTGGACCCAGCCCTTCAGGGTGGCGTGGTCGCCGGGCGTGACGTCGGCTGCGTACTGTCTCATGGGCTGGATTTGACCTACTCGGCTCTTGTTTCTATCCATATAGAGGCGACGTCGACGGCGGTAGAGCGTATCCGCGGTCGTCAGTCGTCGGCGAAGCGGGTCTCGACGGACTCCGCGTGCCCCTCCAGTCCCTCGGCACGCGCCAGGGTGGTCACCATCTCCGACAGCTCGCGGAGGCCGTCCTCCGTCAGCCGCTGCACCGTCGTCGTCCGGACGAAGTCGTCGACGCTCAACCCCCCGTAGAGCCGGGCGTTCCCCGCGGTCGGCAGCACGTGGTTGGTTCCGCTGCCGTAGTCACCGACCGCCACCGGAGTGTAGCTCCCTAAGAAGACGGAGCCGGCGGCGACTTCTTCGACGACCCGTTCTTCGCGTTCTTCCTCCACGACGACGCTCAGGTGTTCGGGTGCGTAACGGTCGACGAACTCCACGCAGTCGTCGAAAGACCCGACGAGCACGTCGCGTCTCGCTGCTTCCGCGGTGTCGCGGCGTTCCATTTTTTCGAGCCGCTGCTCTATCTCATCTTCGACCTCTCTCGCGACCTCCTCGCTGGAGGTGACGACGACGGCGTGGCTGTCGGTGTCGTGCTCGCACTGCGCCAGCACGTCGGCGGCGACGAAGCCGGGGTCGGCGGTGTCGTCGGCGACGACCGCTATCTCGCTGGGGCCTGCGGGGAACTCGATTCGGACGCGGCCGTCGTTCCGCATCTGCTTCTTCGCCTCCGTCACGTACCGGTTGCCGGGGCCCACCACGCAGTCTACGGCGGACAGCGACTCCGTGCCGTACGACATCGCGGCGACGGCGTGCGCACCTCCGGCGCGGTAGACCCCGTCGACTCCGGCGACCTGGAGCGCGGCGAGGGTGACGTCGGGTACGGGGGGCGGCGTGCAGGCGACGACGCGTTCGACGCCGGCTTCCTTCGCCGGGACGACGGTCATCAGAGCGGTCGAGGGATAGGAGGCGCCACCGCCGGGGACGTACGCGCCGGCGCTGTCGAGGGGCTCGAACCGTCGGCCGACGGTGACCCCGTCCCTGGTCTCCAGCCAGTTCTCCCGGACCTGTCTCTCGTGGAAATCACGTATCCGGTCGGCCGCCCGCTCGACGGCGCCGACGACGTCGTCCGGTGCGCGTTCGACGGCGGCCTCCATCTCCGCGTCTTCGACCTGCAGGCTGTCGACGTCGACGCCGTCGAACCTCGCCGTGAACCCCCTGACGGCGTCGTCGCCCCGCTCCCGCACCTCCTCCAGTATCTCGTGGACGTCGTCCGCTACGTTCTCGGTGGAGACGTCGCGGTCGAGTATCTCGCGACGCTCCCTCTCGGACAGCTCTTCGAGCCTCCGCATCTAGGCGTCGCCCTCCGACTGTCCGGGTTCGCCGAGAGCCTCGGGAGGCAGATGGCTGTATACCTCCATCTCCACGTCTCCCACGGAGCCGTACTCCTCGCTCTCGAGCTCCCTTACTAGCTCCGACAGCTCCGCCTCGCCGTCGGCGAGCAGCAGGGTGAATCCTTCGAGCGCCTCGGCCGCGGTCTCCGTGTCGACGGGGAACTCCAGCTCGTCTCTCAAAGTTCCCGTTAGCTCGCTGAGCTTTATCTCTGTCATGGTGGAACGGTAGCGCGGACGCGTATTCAATCCACCGGCGGGTTCGCGTGGACGCAGGGGAGCCGGAACGTGGGACTTCAGATGGTCTCCGGCAGGTCGTCGTCGCTCCAGAGGTCGAGGTCCGTGACCTCGGGGTCGTGGGCGCGCTCCACGCCGACGCTGAACTCACGGACGTAGACCTCGCCGGCGAACGCAGTCGCGGTGTCGAGGTGGCCGCCCACGGTAGAGCCGTCTTCACGCGTCAGCAGGGCGTGGGTGTGGGCGAACCGTTCGCCGTCGAGCCATGTGACGTTCCCCACCGCCATCGCCACCTCGAAGGGCTCGTCGAACACCCGCGGAAGGTACTCCTTGGTCTCCTGGTCGTAGAACCAGATAACGGCGTCCTCGCAGGCTCCCATGCCGTTGAACCACGCGCTGTCTATCTCTTCGGCGTCGGCGAACTCCTCTATCTGCTCCCGCCAGCCGCGGCCGTTCTCCAGCCTCAGCAGGTACTCGCCGGAGCTCTCCACCTCGCGGTAACGTAGATCCGTCTGCTCCATGGCTACGCCGTCGCCCCCGTTGGGCAAAACGCCTTCGGAACACCAAAGGAAGACCCTGCCTAACTCCTCCTCGGATGGACGACTCCACCCGTTTCAGTCTGATATACTTCACCTACTTCCTCGCGTTCAGCGGCTTCGGCACCTTTCGCAACGTCTTCCTCGAGGACATCGGGTTCACGGGCTGGGAGATGGGCGTGATAGGCGCGCTCATAACCGTTCTCGCTGTGGTCGCTCAGCCGTTCTGGGGCGTCGTCACCGACTGGCGGGGCGCCCAGCGCGAGGTGCTCCTCCTCTGCGCCGCGGTAACGGGTCTATCGGTGCTCGCCTACCCCGCGGCACCTCTGTTCGACGCCGCCTTCCTCGTGGTCGCCGCCGGCACCCTTGTCTACGCCGTCTTTCACGCCCCCATAACGCCTATAACGGACTCGCTCGTGCTGTCGACCTCGTCTTTCTACGGCCGCCTCCGCGCGTTCGGCAGCGTCGCGTTCGGGGTCGGCAGCCTCGTCTACGGCTACATGATAGCGGAGGCCGGCAGCAGCGTCATCTTCTACTTCTACACCCTCGGGATGGCGGTGCTCGTCGTCGTCGCCTGGAACCTGCCGGCGCGCTCCGAGAGCCCCATGGAAATCGTGGGCCGCGACGCCGTACGGCTGCTCTCCGACCGCGACTACCTGCTGCTGCTCACCTCGGCGTTCGTCGTCGGCACCACGCTGCTCTCCGGCAACGACTTCTTCTCCGTCTACGTCCGCGAGATAGGTGGGTCGGACGCGACCACCGGGCTCGCGTGGTTCGTTCTGACGATGGTCGAAGCGGTCGCGTTCGTCTACCTTTTCCGCGTCACCGACCGCTACCGGCCCCTGCTCGCTCTCGGCGCGTTCGCCTACTCCGCGAAGTACACGGTCTACTACCTCGTCAGCGACCCAGCTGTCGTCGTCGCCAGCCACCTGCTGACGGGCGTCTCGTTCGCCGCCTTCTACCTCGCCGCGGTGTCGCTCGCGAACGCTCTCGCGCCCGACTCGCTGAAGTCGACGGCGCAGACGGTGCTCTGGAGCGCGACCTTCGGCGTCGGCGCGGGAGCCGGCCACCTGCTCGCAGGACATCTCCACGACTCCGTCGGCGTCCAGTCGATGTACGGCTACCTCGCCGTGCTCGCCGCGGTCGGCGGCCTGGTCGCGCTTCTTATACGGTCGGACGCATCCGGTCTGTCGGGCGAGGCGGAGAAGCTCGCGCCCCGGAACTAAGCGGAAACCCTTTCTCGTGAACCACCGGGCGTTTTTTCGGAGTCGGAGAAACAACGACATATAGAAGACCGCTGCCCAGCAAAATCCGGTGATGGAACTACAGCCACGCAGGAGAGGCTTCCTGGCGTCGTCGGCCGCGCTGCTGACGGCGGGTTCGACCGGATGCATCGGAGGCGGTCGTCCGGAGCCGGAAGAGGTCGACGAGGACAGAGGTATCACGGTCGTGTTCGAGGGACACGCGTCGGGGTGGCTAGGCGTCGAACCCGACGGGGTCGACGGACTCCGGAACCCCACGCTGGTGCTGGAGGAGGGTGCGACGTACGAGTTCCGCTGGACTAACGGCGACGGAGCCCCCCACGACATCGGGATACGTGACGCCGACGACGACGTCGTCGACGGCCTCGTCAGCGACCGTGTCACCACGAAGGGAGAGGGGACGTCGCTGGAGTTCACCGCGTCGCCGGAGATGGAGGAGTACGTCTGTAGCTACCACCGGTCGTCGCAGAGCGGCCGGCTCGTTGTGGAGTGAGAGCCTCCGGAGCTATCCTCGAAAG
>CAZXNG010000057.1:0-6965 GCA_964642065.1 uncultured Halobacteriales archaeon | reverse complement strand
TTCGCGGACCTTGTCACCGAACCGTTTGTCGAACTCCTCCTCGACGCTTTCGGCGGCGTCGGCGACGGCGTCCTCGACGTAGCTGTAGGTAGCCTTCGAACCCACGTTCTCGCGGGCCAGGCGGGCGAACTCCGCGGTCGCCTGCTGTCCCTTGTTCGCGACCGCGTTCCGCACCTCCTGCTCGACGCCGCCGGGCACATTCCACGACGGTTCGCGGCCGTAGTGTCGGTCGCGGAACCCGTCCTCGATGGAGTCCGCGGTCTTGCCGCCGACCCTGGTGAACTCGTTCTGGACGAATCCCTTGACGCTGTAGCTGTCGCTCGCCGCCATCAACCTCATGAGGTTGCCGAGCTCTACGCCGTGGGGATGGGGTTTGATCTCCTCGGTCTCGTCGGGTAGGTCATCGGTGGCGCGTTCGAAGTCCCACTCGCCCTTGGGTTCGCGGAGGTGTATTCGGGCGTGTGGGTTGACGACTGCGGTGTGTTTGATGTATCGGTGGAGCTGCTGGCGGGCGCGCATGTTCGCCTCCATCTCCAGCTCGATGCGGGTGCCGTGGGTGCGGTCCCAGTCGACGACCTCCTCGTCGACTATCTCGGGTTCGTTGGTGTCGGTGTCGATGATGACGTCGAACCTGTGGGCCTCGCCGGAACGCGTCTTCGACGTGATGCGCGCGGGCTTGCCGCTGGTCAGCTGGCTGTAGAGCACCGCCGCCGAGATTCCGATGCCCTGCTGGCCGCGGCTCTGCACGCGTTTCCCGAACCGGCTGCCATACAGCAGCTTGCCGAATATCTTGTCTATCTGCCGTTTGACGATGCCGGGGCCGTTGTCCTCGATTACGACGGTGTAGGTGTCGCCGTTGTCCTCTATCTCGACGTGGATGTCCGGCAGGATGTCGGCTTCCTCGGCGGCGTCGAGGCTGTTGTCGACTCCTTCCTTGACGGCGGTGACGACGGCTCGGGCTGCGCTGTCGAACCCGAGCATCTGCTTGTTCTTCTCGAAGAACTCCGCCACCGATATCTCGCGCTGCTCGGCGGCGAGCTCCTCCGCGACGTCGGCCTCTATCTCTGGGTCTTCGGATAGTTTCTCCTGTGAAGACACGGTTACGGAGTGGTACACGCCGGGGTGTCAAGGGTGTTGCGGGACAGATGTCATGCGTGCGTCAGACAACCCTTTTGGACGGGGCCGACGAAGCAGGGACATGAAGGCTTTCGTCGACGGCGACTGGACCGACTACGAGGCGACGGACGACGACGGCGCGTGGCAGCGCGACGAGACCCAGTTCCGCGGATGGATCAGCGACGACTACCCCGCGGAGACCGGCCGGTACCACCTCTATGTCTCGCTCGCCTGCCCCTGGGCGCACCGCACCTTGGTGACACGTAAGCTACGCGGGCTCGAAGACCACGTCTCCGTCGACGTCGTCGACCCCTGGCGCGGCGAAGACGGCTGGCAGTTCACCCCGGAGAAGGACGGCTGCACCGCGGACAGGGTCAACGACGCCGACTACCTCAGGGAGCTGTACCTCGAAGCCGACCCCGAGGTGACGGGGCGAGTCACGGTGCCGGTGCTCTGGGACAGGCAGGAGGGAACCATCGTCAACAACGAGTCGCGGGAAGTCATGCGGATGCTGGACACGGAGTTCGAGGAGTACGCCAGCGGTCCGTCGCTGCTGCCCGACGGTCTGGAGGACGACGTCGACCAGGTGCTCGACGAGATCTACCCCTCCATCAACGACGGCGTCTACCGCGCGGGCTTCGCGGACTCGCAGGAGGCCTACGACCGCGCGATAGACGACCTGTTTTCCGCGCTCGACCACTGGGACCAGGTGCTCGCGGACCAGCGGTACCTCTGCGGCGACCGGTTGACGGAGGCGGACGTCGCGATGTTCACCACGTTGATCCGGTTCGACCACGTCTACCACACCCACTTCAAGTGCAACGTCCGCCGGATCAGGGACTACAACAGCCTCTGGCCGTACCTACGCGACCTGTACCAGACCGATGGAGTCGCGGAGACGGTGGACCTCGACCACATCAAGGAGCACTACTACACCACCCACCCCGGCGTCAACCCGAAGCGACTGGTGGCGCGGGGGCCGACGCCCAGGTGGGAGGAGCCGCACGAACGTGACCGATTGGCCTGAGTCACGGGAGTAGCATAACCATTTTTCTGTGAGTGCTCTATAAAACGAGAAACAGTATTGATTTCCAAGTATGGACAGAATTGGCCGTCTCAGAAAGTTTTCGTTGCAGCACAGACCACTCCTTTTGGTAGTCTTAACCGTTCTACTAGTCTATCTCTCGTTCAGCCTTTACTTAGCCCTCTCAGTTCCCTATGGAAACCAAGACCCTCCCTGTTCTGGAGTAGTCCAGAACGATTCGTTATACATATCCGAACCAACTTGGTTCCCAGAAAACCCGTTCAACGATACTGGCGCTCTTCTGTTCATCACAAGATCCGACTTTCACTGGTATGGCGCGGGATGCGATCTATACTCCATCGAAAAGGGGGAATCAGTCCAAGTAGCACATTCGAAATTCACTCTCAGTAATTCTAGGTTGAATATGAATGGAAAACCGGTCGAACCAGGGATGAATGATACTCGATACTCCTCCTCAGCAGAATTCCTCTTCATCGACACTTGGAAGTACTATAGCACAACCGTAGAGATAAAAAGAGTCCGTGCCGTCAAAAGATACGAGATAATGGATGGGGACGTCGGCCAAGTACCTCAGGAAGGACGATTCGATGACGAAGTTATCGTAGTCAGAGGTTCAGAGCATAATCGCTCTCATTTCAGTCCGTTCACCCTAATCCTGTACTTAGTCATAGCAGGATTCTTCGGCTGGCTGTGGTTTACGGTACTATCGGAGAGAACGGAAACGGAGAGAAGCTAAGTTGGTTACAACCCTTCGACGAAGTCCTGCTTGACACCGTCGAAGAACTCCTGTTCGGTGTCGCGGGGTCCCGAGTGGGCTTCGGGGTGGTACTGGCGGGCTTCGACCTTGTGGTACTCGCTGCGGACGGCTTCGCTGGTGCCGTCGTTGGCGTTGATCTCGGTTATCTCGAGGTCGTCGACGAGGGTGTCTTCGTCGACGGCGAAGCCGTGGTTCTGCGCGGTGATGTGGACGACGTCGTCCTCGAGGTCGTGCACCGGCTGGTTCGCGCCCCTGTGTCCGAACTTCAGCTTGTAGGTCTCGGCGTCGAAGGCGCGACCGACGACCTGTGCGCCGAGGCAGACGCCGGAGACAGGTATCTCGCCGACGAACTCGTCCACGGTCTCCACCGCGTCGGGGTACCGCGCGGGGTCGCCCGGCCCGTTGCTGACGAACAATCCGTCGGGGTCGACGTCGCGGACGTCGCCCGCGGAGGCGTCGTAGGGCAGCCGCACGACGTCGATGTTCCGCCGTCGGAGGCTCTCGATGATGTTCCGCTTGCAGCCGCAGTCTATCAACGCGGCCTCGGCGTCGGTGCCGCCGTAGCCCTCGAGGCGCTCGGGTTCGTCGACGGTGACCCGCTGTCCGAGGTCGAGCTCCGAGATGTCGGGGCAGTCCTCCGCGAGATCGAGCGCCCGCTCCTCGGAGACGTCGTCACCGACGACGAGTCCGGCGTTCATCGTTCCGTGTTCCCGGGTCTTGATGGTCAATGCGCGGGTGTCGACACCGCTCATCGCCGGCACCTCCTCGTCCTCGAACCACCTTAGGACGTCGTCGGGGTCGGTGCTGAACTCCCGTGCGACGCAGGCCTCCGCCTGGATGCCCTCGCTCTGGAAGACCTCGGGGTCGACGCCGTAGTTACCTATGAGGGGGTAGGTGAACATCAGCATCTGGAACGCGTAGGAGGGGTCGGTGAGGCTCTCCTCGTACCCCGTGTACTGCGTGGTGAAGACGAGCTCGCCCTGGACCTCGCCAGCGACGCCGTGGCCCTGGCCTTCGACGACGGTGCCGTCCTCGAGCGCCAGGATAGCGTCCATCTCTGTCATCTAACTGACGCAGGAACCACGTCGTCAAAAACCGTTCGAAACCTATTATCCCAGCGCGGCCGAACTCCGGACGTGGAGCACACGGACGACGATGGCATCGAGGAGGCCGCGACGGCGAACCTCGTGCACATCTACAGGGAGGGCGACGACGACCCCGACAAGTGCAGCGCCCTCCGGCTCGAACGGATGGAGGTCGCAGTGGTCCACGACAGCGTCGCCGCGCTCCCGGCGGGCACGGTGCTCGACCCATACGCCGACCAGGCTCTGTCACCCACCGACCCCCTGCCGGTCGTCGCGGTCGACGCGTCTTGGGAGAACGCCGAGGAGGTCTTCGAACGCGTCGCAGGCTGGAGGCGTGCGCTGCCGTTCCTCGTCGCCGCCAACCCCGTGAACTACGGGAAGGCGTTCCAGCTCAACACCGCGGAAGCCTGCATCGCCGCACTGTACATCCTCGGTGAAGAGGAGGCATCGCGAGAGGTCGCCGCCGCGGTGGACTACGGCGACACCTTCCTGACGCTGAACCGGGAGCCGCTGGAGCGGTACGCCGCGTGCGAGGACAGCGAGGAGGTGGTCGAGGTGCAGGAGGACTACCTAGAGGATTAGCTGGTTCGGTTCGCTGGGACACGGGAAAGCAATATCACCCGGGAGTATCTGTACTGGCCATGGACGACGTCAGGCGGCGTTTCATCATCGGTTTCGCATCGGTGTCGGCGACCGCCGTCACGGGGTGTCTGTACCGTGGAGAAGAGGTAGAGAACGAGCGCGACGGAAGCAACGACACCGTGGGCGACCCGGAACCGGGGGAGGGGGAGACAGGTGAATCCGGAGACCTGGAGTTGGAGTTAGAAGAGCGGATGGAGGTTTATTGGACAGAGGGCACACGTGCCGCTCCAGTGCTCGTCGACTCCTCGGAGTACGCGGAGTATCTACGGGAAAACCTGGAGGTATCCATCCCCGAAGACGTGGATTACGACGAAGAGGTCGTGGCTGTGTTCGGGGCTACGGGGTCGGCGTCCTGCCACAGGGTCGAGTTCACGGAAGCCTCCGAAGTAGGCGGCTCCGTCGAGGCCGAGGCCACACGGGTCAGGGCCGACGATGTAGGCTGTGGCGCAGCGAAGTACTTCGACCACGACTCTTCGGTGGTCTCCTACTCCTCAAGCACCCCCGACGAGCTCGTGGTGTCGTACGACGAAGACGAACGGTATGGTGTCAGGGCGTCGAACACGTACGAGCTCGTGGCGGAAGAGGCGACTGAGGACGTCTACGACACCTACGGCGCGGTCTCTTTCGACGAGCTCGCCGAACCCCTGCGGTCCAAGGTTTCGGAAGCGATGGACGACGTCCACGAGACCGACGAAGTCGACGAAGAGCTACGTGAGTTCCTCGACGGTCACTCGTACGTCGTAGACGACGGTTATTACGAGCTCTCCTACGATGTACCACGGTGGTACATCGACATGGAGAGGGTCGAAGACGAACCCGACGACTACTTCTACGTAGACGACCTCCGAGACAGCCACCCGGAGGCGAGGGAAGCGTTCGAGTACTCCGCCCGGACGGCGACGAACGGTAGAGACAGACGGGGTTACAACGGCCTTGTTCTCCCGGAGGGAGTCGAGGAGTACGACGATAGATACGACTACATCGCCTACGAGGTCGGCGACCGCACCATGTACTACGAACTAGACGTCGGAGTCGACGACCCCGGCAGACCCTACACGGTCGAAGCCCACGAGGTCGAACCGGACGAGGTCTTCGAAGACACAGACGTCTACGGGTTCGACGACCTGGAGAGAGACGTGAGGCAGGAGGTGGAGTCCGCGGTCGAGGACGAACTCAGCCGTACGAACCCGCCGCGAACCCTCGTGGAGGGGTACACTGAAGGATTGATACAGTCAGACGGTGGAGTCTACGACGTCTACGCGGTCAGGAGATAGAAAGCTCGAACCGACTTCACTCGCCCTGGAAGTCGGGTTCCTCGCCCTGCGCGAACGACATCACTCCCTCCTCTACGTCGTCGCTCTGCGATATCGAGCTCTGCACCCAGGCCTCGCGCTCCAGCGTGCTGTCGAGGTCGTGGTCGGCGCCGTACTGCAGCAGGCTCTTCGACGCGCCGATGGCCTTCGTCGGTCCGCTTGCGAGGTCTTCGACGAGCTCGTCGGCTTCGTCGTGGAACTCGTCGTCGGGGTAGGCGTAGTTAATCAGGCCCATCTCCTCGGCTTCCGGCGCGGGGACGTCGCGGCCGGTGAACACCAGCTCCTTCGCCTTCTTCATCCCTATCAGGCGCGGGAGTATGTAGCTGCCACCGCTATCCTGCGACAGCCCTATCTTGGTGAACAGCTCCGCGAAGGTCGCGGATTCCTCGGCGACGGTGAGGTCGCAGGCGAGAGCGAGGTTGCATCCTGCGCCGACGGCGTGTCCCTCTACCTTCGCCACCGTGGGTTTCTTCATGCTGAATATCTGCCGTATGACCTCGTGGAGGTCGTTCTCGATGAGCTCGACAATCTCCGGCGGCTTCGTCGCACCGAACTTCATCAACTCGTTGACGTCGGCGCCCGCGCAGAACGTGCCGCCCGCGCCCTCGAGTACGACGCAGCGTGCGTCGCCGCGCTTTATCTCGCGGAACTCCTCGGCGAGTGCCTTCATCGCGTCGTGGTCGAGCGCGTTCTTCACATCAGGTCGGTTGATCGTCACCGTGGTCACTCCATCTTCCTCGGTCACATCTACCGTAGACATGGGTTAGGCGTCGTCGACCGCTTGGAAATAGCTTCCGCCGGACGCTCACGGACGCCACGGCGGGTTCGGGGGCGGTGTATGGCAAACGTTAAACTTCGGTGGATGCTGAGGTGAAGTATGGCACGTTTCCCCGAGGCGGAAGAACGTCTGCTGGAGAAGCAAATCTGCATGCGGTGCAACGCACGCAACCCCAAGGACGCGTCTAGCTGCCGGAAGTGCGGTCACAGCAAGCTCCGTCCGAAGAACC
>CAZXNG010000056.1:0-7034 GCA_964642065.1 uncultured Halobacteriales archaeon | reverse complement strand
CGGTGAGGAGAGGATTTGAACCCCTGGGGGCTGTGACGCCCCACCGGCTTTCAAGGCCGGCGCAATCGGCCAGACTCTGCCACCTCACCCGTTCGACGGTGCCGGTGGCGCGCCTAAAGGGTTTACGCCGCACACCGCGGAACTCTAAGGGTTTTCGGGGTGGGGCATCGCCGGCTTTTTGTCCCGCCGGCGCGCCCGTAGGCCATGGCAGTAGACGAAGGCGACACGGTACGGGTGCACTACGTCGGGAGACACGAGGACGGGGAGGTCTTCGACACCTCGCAGGAGGACGTCGCACAGGAGAGCGGGGTCTACGACGAGAGGAGAGACTACGAACCCCTGGAGTTCACCGCGGGCGCCGGTGAGGTCGTCGAGGGATTCGACGAGGGCGTCCTCGGCATGGAGGAGGGTGAGACGCAGGAGATCGAGGTTCCGCCGGAGAAGGGCTACGGCGAGGCCGACGACGAACAGCTCGTGGACTACGAACGCGAGGAGTTCCGCGCCGCGGTCGGCGAGGAACCCGAGCGGGGCATGCACATCCACGCCCAGAACAGCCACGGCGACGTCGTCGACGTCACCGACGACACCGTCACCGTGGACTTCAACCACGAGCTGGCGGGCGACACTCTGGTGTTCGAGGTCGAGGTCGTCGAGGTCGATTGACCTCGCATCACCGAGGGAGTGACGCCACGGCGTGAACGTACAGGACCGCAGCATCGACGACGACGGCCGCGGCTCCGTCACACTCGTGCCGGAGACGCTCGACGACCTCTGGCACCTCAAGTACGTCGTCGAACCCGGCGACACCGTCTCCACGCTCACCAGCCGAAGGGTTGAGGGACCCGACGACCTCCAGCGTTCCACCGGCGGTGAACGCGAGACCATGCACGTCGACCTCGAGGTTGAGGACGTCGAGTTCCACCGGTTCAGCAACAGGCTACGTATCGCCGGCGTCATCCGGAGCTGCGACCAGGATACCGAGGTCGGCGAGCACCACACCGTGAACGTCGAGGTCCATGACGAGGTCACCGTGAGCAAACGGTGGCGGAGCGACCAGCTCGAACGGCTGGAGGAGGCGGAGGAGGCCGACGACGCCGAGGTGGTCGTCGTCACGGTCGAGGAGGGCGAAGGCCACCTGCACTCCGTCGAGAGCCACGGTGTCGAGGAGCGCGGCAGCTTTAGCTACCAGGGTGCGAAGGGAGAGTACGGAGACTCCGGCGCCCGCGAGGAGATGTTCGAGGAGATGGCGGAGGCCGTCGAGCGGATGGACCCCGACGGAGTCGTCCTGGCGGGCCCCGGGTTCACGAAGAACGACCTCCAGGACGTGCTTGACGACGTCGCGGACGTCGAACGCGTCGCTGTGGAGGACACCGCGTCGGTGGGCGGTAGAGGCGTGCACGAGGCGCTGAAGCGCGGTGCCGTGGAACGTGTCGCGGAGGAGGCGAGGGTGTCGCGCGAGAGCCGGCTGGTGGACGAGCTGATGGAGCGGGTGTCGGACGACGGCGCCGCGGTATACGGCGTCGAACCCGTGGGGCGGGCGGTGGAGTACGGTGCCGTCGAGCGGTTGCTCGTCGTCGACGAGTTCCTCCGCGAACATCGGACGGACGTCGGCGAGCTCGTGGAGCGGGTGGAGCAGAAGGGTGGCGAGGTGACTGTGTTCTCCAGCGAGTTCGAGCCCGGTATGCGGTTGGAGAGTCTGGGGGGCGTGGCTGCGCTGTTGAGGTACTCCATGGACTGAACGCCAGGTCGACGATGATAGTTCGTGACATTACCTGTCTCTCCCGTTATCTTTAGGTCCTGTAAACCTCTCCATCGGCTTTGTGGACGACCGCCCAGGACTGATAGGCGTACGTTGAATCATGTAACATGTAAAATAATGAGAAACATTTATCATGTCTAGCCCCTTCGTATAGGGTGAGCACCGATGAGAGGAGAACTCGACGCACCCATGGTCCCCGACGCACGCCGCCGAAACGGCGTCGTCGAGACCGGAGCACAGGGCGACGCACTACAGGAGAGGTACGATCAGGAGTCCGAAGCCCCCGTAGTGCCCGTAGTAGCCAAGCGTCGAGCCTGACCGGCCGAACTTCCTTTCTCAGTCCAGCACAACAGCCCTTTCTAGTCCAGCATCACGACCTCGTCCGCCACCGACTCCAGCGCCGCCGAGAAGCAGTCGCTCACTCCGACCACCGTCGTCGAAGCACCGGCTTCGTTCGCCGCCTCCAACGCGGGCTTGAAGTCGGCGTCCCGCGTCGCCACGACGACGTCGAACCCCTCGGACGCGTAGAGCGCGGCGTCGACCGCCATCTTCACGTCGACGTCGCCGGAAGTCGTCACCGCCTCCATCCCGTTGGTCTCCACCGCTTCGACGAGTGCCGGTGGAGCGTGGTGGTCTAGGTAGACCCTGGCGACGTTGAGCTTGGTAGGTTCCAGCTCCTCCCTCAGGCTCTCGAGGTCGAAATCCAGCTCGCTCCTCAGGAGGTTCGGACCGTCGACGAAGAGAGCGGTCCTCCGGCGGCCGCGCCACGGCAGAAGACCGAGCAACGGGTTCATAGACGATACAGACCACGGAGGGGCTAAAACGTTGTCTAAACCACAGAGGCAACCCCGCGACATGCTCGGGGCGCGGGACACAACGGCAATAATAAAATACACGGGGGCTGATACCAGTTAACAAGCAAGATGACCGGCAAACAGCTACGGCTGGAGCGTATACGCGACAGGGACTCCGGCAACTTCGTGATCGTCCCCATGGACCACGGCGTCACCATCGGTCCCGTGAGGGGACTCGAACAGATAGACGAGACGATTCGGGACATCGCAGACGGAGGCGGAGACAGCGTCCTCGTCCACAAGGGTATCGCCCGAAGGGGGTACCCCGAAGCCGACCGAGACGTCGGGCTGATAGTCCACGTCAACGGCGCCACCACCGTTGGACCCGACCCCAACTACAAGGTCACCGTCGCCAGCGTGAAGGAAGCCGTCCGGCTCGGAGCGGACGCCGTCAGCTTCCACATCAACGTCGGCAGCGAGACCGAGGACAGGCAGCTGCAGGAGCTCGGACGCGTCGCCGACGAATGCAGCGAGTACGGGATGCCGTTGCTCGCGATGACCTACGTCCGCGGCCCCGACGTAGACGAATCCGACCACGAGACCCTCGCACACGCCACCAGACTGGGCGCGGAGCTGGGCGCCGACGTCGTCAAGACGAGCTACACCGGCGACCCCGAGGGATACAGGGAGGTCGTCGAAGGCTGTCCCGTACCCGTGGTCATCGCAGGGGGTCCGAAGGCGGAGACGAAGGAGGAGGTTCTGCAGGACATCCGCGACGCCATGGACGTCGGCGCACGCGGCGTCGCCATGGGCAGGAACGTGTTCCAGCAGGACGACGTAGAGGCGATGACACGCGCCGTCAGCGAGGTCGTGCACGAGGGCGCGTCCCCACAGGAGGCGCTGGACGCGTCGGTGGTAAGATGACGAAGCAGGTCTGGTACAAGGCAGACGAAGGAAGCTGGGACGACCGCTTGCCGCTGATAACCGCCGCCATCGAGAGCGGAGTCGACTACGTGCTCGTGAACCAGGACGAGGTGGAGAAGGTCCGCGAGCTCGGCGATGTCGACGTCGCCGCCTTCGTCAAGGAACCTTCCGACGTCGAAGGTGACTCCGTTCCAGACGTGGCCGTCGTCGGGAAAGGAGGTGAAGGAGACGGAACAGCGGACCTGCCCGAAGACACCGGCGAGTCTGAGGACGTCGCCGCGCTGGAACAGCTGGACGGCGAGGCGACCGCGGCGTACGTCAGGATACGGGACAAGTCCTACGAGGAGTACGCCGCGAAGCTCGGGGAGCACGCCGACAGCGTCGTCGTCGTCGCCGAGAACTGGGAGATAATCCCGCTGGAGAACCTCATCGCCGACCTCCAGAGTGAGGACGCCGACATCGTCGCGGGCGTCGAGGACAGCGAGGACGCACGCACGGCGTTCGAGACCCTCGAACTCGGCAGCGACGCCGTCCTCCTCGACACCGACGAACCCGGGGAGATAAAGGACACTGTAGAGGTACGGGACGACCTCGAGTCCGAGGAAGTCGACCTCGTCGCCGGCGAGGTCACCCGGGTGGAGCAGGCGGAGATGGGTGACCGCGTCTGCGTCGACACCGCGTCCTTGATGGAGCACGGTGAGGGCATGCTCGTCGGCTCGATGTCGAACGGACTGTTCCTCGTGCACGCCGAGACCGCGGAGAGCCCGTACGTCGCCAGCCGTCCGTTCCGCGTCAACGCCGGCGCCGTACACAGCTACATCCGCGTTCCCGGCGGAGGAACAAAGTACCTCAGCGAGCTCGAGAGCGGCGACGAGGTGCTGATAGTCGACGAAGACGGCGACACCCGCGAGGCTATCGTCGGCCGTGCGAAGATCGAGAAGCGGCCGATGATGCTGCTGGAAGCCGAGGTCGAGGGCGAGCGGTACCGCGCGCTCCTGCAGAACGCCGAGACCATCAAGCTCGTCACTCCCGACGGCCCGAAGGCGGTGACAGATTTGGAGGAAGGAGACGATGTCGTGCTCTACGTCGAGGACGTCGGCCGTCACTTCGGCATGGAGGTAGAGGAGTCGGTGGTGGAGAAGTAAGGATGCTCGACACCTCGGGGAGATACGTCGTCGCCTCCGTCACGGAGCAGTTGCCCGATAAGGTGAGGGAGGCGCGGAGTTCCGGTGCCTCCGCGGTCGAGCTACGGGTCGACCTCTACCGCGGCGACGCGCTCGACGACCTCGGAGAGCTGTCGGAGTCCACCGTCGACCTCCCCGTGATAGTTACGTGTCGACCCGACGGATACGAGGAAGGCGAACGTTCGACTCTGCTGTCCCGGGCCGTCGAACACGCCGACGCAGTCGACATCGACATGGACTCCTCCGACCAGGTGAGGGAGAGCGTCTACGCCGCAGCCGACCTGCACGGCGCGACCAAGATAGCCAGCCACCACGACCACGCGAAGACGCCGTCGACGGACAAGCTCGGCAGCCTGCTGGACCGCGGACTCCAGCGCGCAGACCTCGCGAAGCTCGCGGTGACACCCTCGGGACACGAGGACGTCCACAGGCTTCTGGGAGTGACCCTGGAGCGGCGAAACGACCCCGTGTGTACGATAGCGATGGGCACTGTCGGAAGCTACAGCCGGTTCCTAGCACCCGTCTACGGCTCCACCCTGACCTACGGAAGCCTGGGGGAACCCACCGCGCCAGGACAGATACCCGTCGACAGGCTTAGCGACCTCGTCGAGGAGTTCGGGGGAGGTCCGGCGTGAGCTACACCTTGCTGGACCACGTCGCAGACGTCAAGTTCCACGCAGAGGGAGGCTCTCTAGCCGAAGCTCTCGGCTCCTCGGTCGACGCATTCGCCGACATCACAGGGGGCCACGGCCTCGGAGCAACCGAGAAACGGGTCGTCGAGGTCGATGCAGAGAACCTCGACGCCCTGGTGTTCGACTTCCTCGACCGGTTGATCTACATGCAGGAGGTCGACGGCGTCGCCGTGGTCGGGGCGACGGAGGTCACCCTCCACGAAGCCGGTGATGACCTCGCGGTGCGCGCCGAGCTCGACACCGCACCCATAGAGTCCGACACCGCTCTCCTCGACATCAAGGCGCCGACCTACAGCGAGATGCTGGTGGAGGAGAGCGACGGCTGGACCGTGGAAGCAGTCCTCGACATCTAGGTCTCGTCCCTCCGTGGCAAGGCCTTCGGTCACGTCGCAGATACGGCGACGGAGCCACAAACTGTTTTGACAGGGGAAGACGAAACATCGCGTATGGAACTGAACCGGGTGTCGGAGAACGTGTACGAGATACCGAAGCAGGGGGACATGAGGGTGCCCGCCAGGATTTACGCATCCGACGACCTGCTGGAGGAGATACGGGGCGACAAGACCCTGGAACAGGTGCGCAACGTCGCCACGCTTCCCGGGATAGAGAAGTACTCCATCGTCCTGCCTGACGGACATCAGGGGTACGGCTTCCCCATAGGCGGGGTGGCTGCCGTCGACGCCAGGGAAGGAGTGGTGTCGCCTGGCGGCATCGGATACGACATCAACTGCGGCGTCCGTCTTCTCGCCACCGACCTCACGTACGGCGACGTACGCGGGCGGGAGGAGGAGCTCGTCGAGCGGCTTTACGACGCAGTGCCCTGCGGCCTCGGGAAAGGCGGATACCTCGACGTCGACCGTGGGGAGCTCGAGGAGATACTCGCTCGTGGCTGCGAGTGGATGAAGGAACACGGACACGCCACCGAGGACGACCTCGCGCGATGCGAGGAGAACGGTCGACTTCCCGGAGACCCCGCCAAGGTACCGGAGGACGCTAAGGAGCGTGGTGTCGGCCAGGTAGGCTCTCTCGGCAGCGGCAACCACTTCCTCGAGGTCCAGCGGGTCACCGACGTCTTCGACGAAGAACGCGCCGACGTCTTCGGCCTCTCGGAGGACCAGGTCGTAGTGATGATACACTCGGGTTCCCGGGGACTCGGCCACCAGACCTGCACCGAGTACCTGAGGAAGTTCGAGAAAGCGTACCCCGAGATAGTCGAGGCTATCGCGGACAAGGAGCTGATGTACGCACCCATCGGCGACGACCTCGCCTCCGACTACCTCGAAGCGATGAACGCCGCCGCCAACTTCGCCTGGGCGAACCGGCAGGCGATGACCGAGGGCGTACGAGAGTCGCTGGACGATGTCTTCGGAGACATCTCCGCCGAACTCGTGTACGACGTCTGCCACAACATCGCGAAGGAGGAGGAGCACGACGTCGACGGCAGGAGGAAGAAGCTACTAGTTCACCGGAAGGGTGCGACGCGCGCGTTCCCCGCGAGACGTCGGGAGGTGCCGGAGGTCTACGGAGACGTCGGACAGCCCGTCCGTCCCCGTCGCCCTCGCTGGCGACGTGGACGCCGGGGACGCCGCGGACGACGAACGGCCAGTGGTCGCTGTGTGGCCCGCAGGTCGGATCGACGCCGATCGGGTGGTCGAACGCCGCCGAGACCGCTTCGGCCGCG
>CAZXNG010000055.1:0-7041 GCA_964642065.1 uncultured Halobacteriales archaeon | reverse complement strand
TCGCCGGAGGCCGCCAGGGACACCACGATAGCCTCCTTGCTCGAACCCTGGAACCTGTCGACCGTGTCCACCGCGACGCCGTCGGGTACGTGGTCCGACACCTCCACCGCCTGCACGCGGAACGGCGTGATGACGCCGACCTCCCCGGGGGCGAGACCCGCCGACAGCAGGTCGTCCACGACATCTGCCACGCGCTCCGCCTCCTCCGGATGCACGTTACCCAGCGGCTGCGACTCGACGTCCACGAGCGACACCCTGGCGTCGAGCTCCGCCGGCAGGTTCTCCGCGTCGACGTCGTCGAGGTCCCCGAGTCCCCGCGCCGCAACCTCGCCGTCAGCGGGGTAGAGCTCTCCGTCGTAGAACTCCATCGACGAGAAAGCCTGTATCCGCTGAGCCATCCGGTACTGGCGGTCGAGCTTCACCGCCGCCTCCGGATGCATCTCCAGCATGCGCTCGAACACCGAGGTCTCCGGCGCGACCGGCGGGAGCTGCATCTGGTCGCCGACGAACACCCAGCGAGGCGCGCGGTTCATCGCCGAGAACGCCGCCGTCGGAGTCAGCTGCGACGCCTCGTCGACGACCGCGCGGTCGAACACCAGCTCCCGCATCAGTCGACCCGCGCACGACGACGTCGTCGCCGCCACCACGTCCGCCTCCCTGACCTCGTCCGCGCCGCCGCCGTCCTCCAGCCGGAGGTGGGCGACGGAGTCACCGACGCCTCCCTCGGTGCCGACGCGCACCACGTCCGCGTCCGACACCTCTAACAGGCTCTCCACCGCGTTATCGACCGCGCGGTTCGTGTACGACGACAGGAGCACGCGTTCGCCGCGCTTCACCGCGGCGGCGACCAGCCGGCCGATTGTGTAGGTCTTCCCGGTCCCAGGAGGCCCCTGTATCAGGCAAACGTCCTCGGCGGCGAGCGCGCGCTCCACCGCCTCCCGCTGGCCAGGGTTGCCGTCGACATCGGTTGCCTCGACGTCTCCGAACTCCGGCTCTCGTCGGCCGAAGAACACGTCCTTCCGGCGCTGGCTCGACGTCAGAACGAAGTCGTGGAGGGCACTCAGCTCGCGGTCGAAGCCGAACTCCGAGGGATAGACGTCGAGACGTGTGACCGAGACGTCCTCCTCCATCGACAGCACGACCTCGTCGGGCGCGAGCCTCTCGACCCGCGCCATCTCGCCGCGCAGGGGGTCGCCGCTGCTGGCGAGCACGACGTCGCCTTCACGTATCTTCGACGCGTCCGGTGGCTTCCTGCAGCGTAGCCTGTAGCCGTCGTCTCCGTCATCGACCTCCAACACCTCCACCCCGGTTATCGAGTACTCCGACGACCTGTCGTCGTCCGCGAGCTCCGCGAACTCGCGGTAGACGTCCCTCCGCCGCTCCTCCACCGACTCGTACGCCTCCCGGAAGTACTCTCGTTCGTGCTCCGCCACCGGCTCGCCCAGCGAACCCGCCTTCGACTCCTGGTCGAGGCGGCCGGCGACCGCCATGCAGGGGTCGCGTTCGAAGCATCGGCTGCAGTCCGCGTCGGCCTCGTGCCCCGTCGGCACCTCCATCCGGCGTTCGAACGCAGCGACCTCGTTGCGCTTCCTCAGCGCGAAGTCCAGCAGACCGTCACCTAATGTGAAGTCCTTCGCCGGCGAGACGTCGCCCTCTCTCCGGTCGAGCGACGCGTTCTTCGTGTACAGCACCGTCCCCGTCTCGGGGTAGACGCCGCGTTCACGCAGCAGGAGCGCGTACAGCGCCACCTGGATCTTGTCCTGGAAGTAGGGGTCGCTGCCGACGCTCTTACCGGTCTTCAGCTCCACCGGTCGACCGCGTCGCAGCGCGTCGCATCGGCCCTTCAGCCCGAGGTCTGGGCCGACGAGAGTGACCTCGCTCCTCCAGCCGTCGTCGCCGAAGGTGTCCTGCTCCAGCCACGCGGAGATGGCTCCGGCGTGCTGTCGTACGTCCTCCAGGGCTTCGTCGACGGACTTTCCGGCCAGCTCTATCTCGGCGCGCGAATCCCGGACACGTCTGTCTACGGAGTCTTCGACGTCTCCTCCACGGAGGAGGTCGCCGAACACCTGATGCACCAGGGTGCCCTTGACTACGGGGTACTCCATCGGCGTCGGCCGTATCTTGCCGAGGTACTGTATACGGGGGCACTGCACCCAGCTCCGTACCGCGGTGACGTCGACCATGTGTCCGGGTTCGACGACCACCCGGGAGTCCGACGTCGTCGAGCCGGAGTCGTCGAGGTCGGTCGCCGAGACCTCGAAACCCTCGTCCAATATCTCGGCGGTCTCCGCCCAGTCGCCCCAGAGCGTGACCTCACCGCCGTCGACGTCTACCTCCGCCACCTCGCGCTCGCCGTAACGGGTGTCGACTGTCCTGCTGGATCCGACCGAACTAACGGTTCCGCGTAAGTCCACTCGACCGTCGTACGGTTGCGCCCGAGAAATACGTTGCCATGAACCCCTCGCGTCTCGGGGGTTGGAACGAAACCTCTTTTCCCGCCGACGTGGAACCACCGGCAGATGACCGACCTGATCGCGGTGGTCGACGACGAGCTATGCAACCCCGACAAGTGCGACCACGAGTGCGTGAACTTCGACCCCCTCAACCGGTCGCCGACGGGCCCCGAGGGCTTCCACATCGACGAGGAGGAGGGGAAGGCCCGCATCAGCGAATCCGTCGTCATGGAAGGCCACCGCATCAGCGCGAACAAGTGTCCGTTCGACGCCATCAAGCTCGTCAACCTCCTGCAGGAGACCGGCGAGAAGCTCCATCAGTACGGAGAGAACGCCTTCCGGCTCTACGGCCTGCCGGCGCCGAAGGAGGACCGCGTCGTCGGCGTCCTCGGCCGCAACGGGGTCGGCAAGTCGACGTCGCTGAACATCCTCTCGGGCGAGCTCCACCCCAACCTCGGGGACTACGAGGAGGGCGCCGAATGGAGCGAGGTAGTCACCGCGCACCGCGGCACCGAGCTCCAGACGTACTTCGAGCGGCTGGCGGACGACGACGTCACGCCGGCGGCGAAGGTGCAGCGCGTCGACCAGATAGCCGCTTCGTTCGACGGCACCGCCGGCGAGCTGCTCGAACAGCTCGACGAACGCGACGCCGTCGACCGGCTCGTCGAATCGCTGGAGATACAGGAGACCGTCGACAACGACGTCTCGTCACTCTCCGGCGGCGAGCTCCAGCGGGTCGCGGTCGCCGGCTGCCTCGTACGCGACGCCGACGTCTACCTGCTCGACGAACCCTCGTCGTTCCTCGACGTGAAGCAGCGGTTGAACGTGGCGCGCACGATACGGAGCGAGACCGCGGACGCAGACCAGGACCGGCGCGCCGTCGTGGTCGAACACGACCTCGCGACCCTCGACGTCGTCAGCGACCTCGTCCACGTCTTCCACGGCGAACCAGGAGCGTACGGCATGGTGTCGAACGCTATGTCGTCGCGCGTCGGCGTCAACCAGTACCTCCAGGGCTACCTCAAGAGTCACAACCTCCGGATACGCGACGAAGCCATCT
Source organism: uncultured Halobacteriales archaeon (assembly GCA_964642065.1). Lineage (GTDB taxonomy): Archaea > Halobacteriota > Halobacteria > Halobacteriales > Halorutilaceae > JAQZDA01. The sequence goes on along the minus strand of CAZXNG010000055.1, from coordinate 3,528 downwards.
CGTTCGAACGCGGCAGCGCGGGCGCCTCCACCGGCGACGTCGTCGTCGAGTACCCCCGTCTGGAGAAGTCGTTCTCGTCTTTCGACCTCGAGGTCGAAGCCGGCGACCTCCGCGAGGCCGACGTCGTCGGCGTGCTCGGCGAGAACGCTATCGGCAAGTCTACGTTCGTGAAGATGCTCGCCGGCGAGCTCGAACCTGACTCCGGAGAGCTAGACGAGCAGGCGTCGTTCGCGTACAAGCCCCAGCATCTCGACCCGCCGGAGGCGCAGGTCGAGTTCGTGCTGATGCAGGACGTCGACACCAGCAGCCAGAGGTACCAGACCTTCGTCGAGCAGCCGCTGGGGCTCAGGGAGCTGTACGACCGCGACACCACGGAGCTGTCGGGAGGAGAGCTCCAGCGGGTCGGCGTCGCCGCGTGTCTCGGTCAGGACGCCGACGCATACCTCCTCGACGAGCCGTCCGCGTACCTCGACGTCGAGACGCGTGTGTCGCTTGCGAAGTCCATCCGGCGGTTCGCCCGCGACGCCGAGGCACCGGTCGTCGTCATCGACCACGACCTCGTCTTCCTCGACTACGTCAGCGACCGCGCGATGGTGTTCGACGGCGAACCCGGCGTCGAAGGGCACGCTGCCGCCCCCTGCCCGGTGAAGGAGGGCTTCGACAGCTTCCTCGAGACGGTCGACATGACGTTCCGGAAGGACCCCGACACCGGCAGGCCGCGCGCGAACAAGCCGGAGAGCCAGAAGGACAGGAAGCAGAGGGAGCGCGGCGAGTTCTACGAGTGACGGTGAAACGCAGCTTCTTTCTCCGCGAGCCGAACACACCGATGACGTGAACCTCACGAGACGAAGTCTCGTGGCAGCCACGGCGGTGGCCGCTACCGGCTGCCTCGGCCGCGGAGAAGACGGCGACGGATCGAACGGAACCGATACAGGGGGAAACACGACGGACTCGACGGGGGACGGGACGGAGAGCTCGAACGGAGACGAAGGAGGCGAAGCCGAGCCGACGGGGTTCCGTAGCTGGCTCACCGACGAGCGCCTCCGCGAGGACAGCAACCTCCGTTTCGACTACGCCCGCGGGTACACGGAGGCGTTCGTCGGCGAACGCGTCGAACCCCTCGACCTCTCGTCGGAGAGCGTCGACGGCCACGTGACGCAGTCGGGGACCACAGCCCACCTCGGAGAGTTCGACGTAGGGGAGATGACGGACCGCGTCGAAGCGGCCGACGGCTTCCGGACCACGGGGGAGTACGAGGGCTACGTCGTCTCGGAGGGCAGTCTCGAGGCGGGTGACCGCGAGGTCAGCTTCCCCGTCGCGGTGGGCGAGGACGCGGTCCTGGTCGGCGACAACTACGAGGCGGCCATCGACGCACACCTCGGTGACCGCGAGACCATCGAGGAGGTGGAGCCTGACTTCGGCGTGCTGTTCGACGAGCTCCCGCTCGACGAAGCCGCGAGCGTCGCAGGCCAGTACGGCACGCCGACGGGGACGGGTAGCTCCGTCTCCGACTACGTCTCCGTCTCGGGTACCGCGCACGAGACGCCGACCGGCGGCGACACGACGTGGGTCTACGTCTTCGACGACGCCGACGACGTGACGCCCAAGCGCGCCGGAATCCTCGCGAGCTCCATCACCGCGGGCGAGGTGAACGACACCGGGACCGACGGGCGCGTCGTACGTCTCGAAGGCGAGCTTACGGTTCCCGGCGGACAGTAGCGTTCGTCGAGGGGTCTAGGTATCAACAGGTCTAATAGCACGACCTGCCTCGGGTTCGGTACCGTATCTGATGGACCACCAGAGATTCGTCGACATCCTGAACGACCTCATCAACGGGTCACCCGGGAAGGTAGTTCTGGTCTTCGTCCTCCTCACAGCGGTCTTCTTCACGGGCCTGGGAAACATCGAGACCGAGTCCGGACAGGACCAGTTCATCGAGGATCTGCCGTCTTTCGAGGCTTTCGAGGACATCCAGAGCGACTTCGGTGACTCGTTCTCGACCTCGAGTTCTAGCACGACGGTGCTGTTCGAGTCGTTGAACGTCGTCTCGAAGCAGGGACTTCTCCGGATGCTCGAGGCGCAGCAACGTCTTCAGGAGTACGACGCCCTCTGGGTGGAGTCTACGTCAAGTCCGGCGGAGGCGGTGGTGAACCGGATGGACGCCGACGCCTCGACCGTCGAGGAGATGATACGCGTCGTGGAGGGTGCGACACCCACCGAGGTGCGCGCGGCCGTACGCGAGACCGCGGACCAGCCCGGTGGCTTCGGCGGTGACGTCAGCGACGACTTCAACCGCGAGACTGCGTCGGCGTCCGCGGCGCGTATCTCGGTGACGCATTCGACCGCCGAAGTACCCGACGACAGGGAGGACCTCGTGAAACACGTGCTCTCGAGCGTCGACGGCAGGTTCCGCGTGCTCGGCGACCAGCCCGACACCAACACCGACTCGTTGCTCATCGTTCTCCCCGCGGCTCTCCTCTTCATCGTGTTCTTCCTCGTCGTAGCGTACCGCGACCCCGTGGACCTCCTGATAGGGCTCGCCGCCATCTTCGTCACGCTGATATGGACGTTCGGCTTCCTGGGTCTCGCGGGCATCTCCTTCAGCGTCCTCATCATAGCCGTGCCTCCCTTGCTCATCGCCGTCGGAATCGACTTCGGGATACACGCGGTCAACCGGTACAGGGAGGAACGAGTCCGCGACAGAGGCGTCGTCGAGTCGATGGAGATAACGCTGGACCAGCTCGTCGTCGCGTTCTTCATCGTCACCGGGACGTCGGCGATAGGTTTCCTGTCGAACCTCGTCAGCGCGTTCCCGCCGATACGTGACTTCGGCGTCGCTGCCGCCGCGGGCATCTTCTTCACCTTCCTGATATTCGGCGTCTTCCTCCCCGCGACGAAGGTCTACGTCGACAGGGAACGCGACCGGCTGCCGATACCTACGATGTCGAACACCCCGCTGGGTTCCGACGACTCGCCGCTCGGCCGGACGTTGAGCGCCGGCGTCGTGGTCGCCGACCGCGCGCCCATAGCCTTCCTCGTCGTCATACTCGTCTCTACGACGGCGGTGGGCGTCTACGCCACGGGCGTCGACACGGGTTTCGAGCCCGACGACTTCCTGCCGGAGGAGGAGACCCCGGACTACCTCCAGAAACTCCCGGAGCCCTTCCGACCGCCCGCGGAGTACGAGTACGTCAGAAACACCAACTTCCAGGACCGTAACTTCGACCAGACCGACCAGGTTCTGATGTACGTCGAGGGTCCGATGAGACGCGACGGCTCCCTCGACCAGATCCAGGAGGCCGGCAGCCTTCCGCCGCCGACGTTCGAGCGCGACGGCGGAAGGGCGGACGACGAAAGCGTCAACGACCTGATAAGTTCGGTCGCTGCCCGCGACCCGGAGTTCGGGGCTCTCGTGGACAGGAACGACGTCGACTCCGACGGGGTGCCCGAGACCAACCTCGGGGAGATATACGACCGGCTGGAGTCGACCGAAGGCGGCGGCTCGATAGACAGCTTCGTCAGCGACGG
>CAZXNG010000054.1:0-7090 GCA_964642065.1 uncultured Halobacteriales archaeon | reverse complement strand
GGAGCGACAGCGTGAAGATACGGATGAACGTCGAGACCGTCGAGGGCTTCAGCGGACACGCCGACCGCGAGGGCCTGATGAACTTCGTCCGTACCATGAACCCGCGGCCGGAGAAGATATACACGGTGCACGGCGACGAGCGCAACACGAAGGCGCTGGCGAGCGCGCTCTACCAGAACTTCGACATGAGGACCATCGCGCCGATGAACCTCGAGACCCACCGGTTCATCTGACCGGCACTTCGCCCCTGACATGACGGAGATTTCACGGGACACCGTCGACGAACTACGGACTTTCCTCGACGAGGAACTCGACGTCCTCACCGAGCTAGTGAACTTCGGCCGCCGCAGGCTGGGCGACGCCTTCGACGAGAACGTCGACGAGGTGTCGCGAGACGAAGTCATGGCTGAGTTCGACGAGCTGCTCTCCGACGGGGACCGCGCCCTCAACCTCGCGGCGCTGTACCGCGTCGGAGTCGACCTCGAGGTGGAGAACGACTACGCGGGCTTCGTCGTAGACGAGCTGATAGGTCGACGTATCGCCGCGTCCGTCGCCGACAACGACCCGGGGGGGACGCTGGCGGAGGCGACGTTCCACTACCTCGACGTCTACGCCGACGAGGTCGTCGACGAGGACGAGAGGTCGGCGGGCTACGACGATGTCGTCGCCGGCTTCGCCGCCGGAGTGCAGACGCGGCTGCCGGGCTGGGACTGGCAGGAAGAGGGCTACTGACTCGTGGAGCGGTTCGTCTCAGCTGCGTCGTCGACACCTCTAACGGTTTCGAGGTAGCTGTCGACGCCTTCCTCGTAGACGACGTTGCCGACTACGACGGCGTCCGCGTGCTCCGCCATCTCCCGCGCTCGGTCGTAGCCGTCGACCCCGCCTCCGTAGAAAAGCCTCGCGTCGTCGACCGCTTCCGCGGCCGCCTCGACGACGTCGGGGTCTCCGTAGGTTCCGCTGTACTCGACGTATACGACGGGGAGGCCGAGGTATCTGTCTGCGACTTCCGCGTACGCGGCGACGGCCTCAGGCGAGAGGTCGGTGCTCGCCTGGGTGACGCGGCCGACGTCGCTGTCTCCGTTGAGCACCACGTATCCCTCGGCGTAGGTCCGGCTCCAGGGCACGTCTTCGATGCGCGCCCACTCCTTGTGCATGCCGACTATCCACGTCGGGCTGCCGGCGTTCAGAACCGTGGGCACCAGCAGCCGGTCGCCGCGGTCGACGACGGTGGAGGGGTCGCTGGGTTCGACGGCGACATCGACGTCGTAGCCCGACACTCTCTCGTACAGGCTGCTGGCTTTGTCCTCGGTGACGCCCTTCGTCCCCCCGAGGACGACGCAGTCCGTGCCGCCGGTGCAGACGGCTTCGACGACATCGTCGGGGTTGTCCCTGTCGGGGTCGAGCTTGGTGACGTGGCTCCACCGGGGCAACCCCTCGCTGTCCATGGCTGGTGTATACGTCGAGGGTTTAAATCCTGTGGGCTTCCGCAGTCCTGGAGTTCGACCCCTGTCGGACTAGGGCTCGCCGTCCATCTGTGGAGCGACGTCGTCGACCACCGGCTCGGACTCCCTGCAGAGCTCGTGTTTCTCCGAGCGAGTCATCTGCTTCACCTCGTGCTCCCGGCTCAACGCCTCCGACCGCGTATCGTAGCCCTCGACGTGCACCAGCTCCACCGGGGTGCGGCCGCGGGTGTACTTCGCGCCCTCTCCTTCGTCGTGCTCCCTCACCCGGCGTTCGACGTCCGTCGTGTACCCAGTGTAGAGACTGTCGTCCGAGCACCGGACTACGTAGACGTAGTGTCGTCCTCCGTCCGCCATCGTCGTCCTACCTCTCCCCTCCTTCGTCGACGTCGAGGTCGTCCTCCGAGTCGTCGTCCGTGTCGAGCGACGGGATCCCTCCCTCGCCTTCCTCGAAGTCGTCGAGTATCTCGTTGACCTCGTCGAGGATGTCGGCTCCGAAGTCCGAGGAACCGGACTCTCCCCCGGTCTCCATCTCGCCGGCCTCCATCTCTTCCTCGAACTCCGGGCCGCCGTCTCCTTCGTCGCCGGATACCTCCGTCGTGGGCGAGGGACTCCTCTCGTCGAGCGGCTTGTCGTCGGGCTTGGAGCCGACTTCGACGACGCCGACGACGTCGTCTCCACGGCGAGCCTCGCCCGTGGACTTGTACCTCTGGAGGCCCTTCACGATGAGGTTCATCAGGTCGACGGGCTTGGTCTCGGTGTGGAGGCTGACGACCTCGCCGTCCGACATCCGGACGCGGAAGTAGGGTTCGTCGTAGTCGACGGAGGACACCTGGTCGTAGTAAAGCTGCTTCGTGCTGTCGCTGACGTCGACGCCACCGCGTCCCAGGTCGAGCTCCGAGCCGTGGTGGATCATTATCGAGCTCTCGCCGACGACGACGTTGGTGGCGCGGTAGCGCTCCGCCGGCCATACGCCGAGGGTGCTGCCGACGCCCTGGATGTAGGTGAAGGGCTCCGAACCCAGCATCTCCTCGCCTCTATCGACGACCTCTCGCTTGAACTGCTCGAGACGCGTCTCGTAGCTGGTGTTGACGTAGGCGGCGACGACGGTCCAGACGGCGAAGCCGGTGACGAGCCCAGCCAGCCACCAGGTCGCCAGTGCCTCGAGCACTGCGCCGACGTCGGCGACCGGCGTCGGTCCCTCCGCGACGACGTCGAAGCCTGCGGCGGCGGCGACCCGCAGCATCGAGTTCGCGAGATGGAACGCGGTCTCGCCGTTGGGGTCGACGACCAGGGACAGCAGGCTGCGTGACTGTCCGAGGTAGAACGCCGCGGCCAGCGCTACGAACGCGGCGTCGACGAAGTAGAAGAACAGGCCGCTGAAGACGCCTAGACCCAGCAGCACGAGGCCTAGCACCAGGGTTCCCGCTCCGACTTCGTCGAGCGCGAAACCCGCGACCAGTCCCAGAGCCACCCCCGAAATAAGCAACCCGTGTCTCCTCCAGGCGAGCCACCAGACGTAGTCCTTCACGGCGTCGACCGCGTCGACTTTCATACACCACCAAAGATGGAACAAAGATATATAACTTGTTGGCTACGTTTGAGGGTATGAGCTGGCAGCCGCCCCTGCACGCCGATAGACGTAGGGACTGGACGCCTTCGATGTCCTATACTTCGCTACATTCGGTTTTCGTGCTGTAGCTTGCTTCGAACACGACGACACTCTGTATCCCTAGTGTCGGTGAGGGGACGTGGAAAGATATATGCGTCCTCCCGAGGAACCCGAACCTGATGGCGGAGCTGACGCAGTGGTTCCCGACCTTCGACTGGTTCGAGGAGTACAGCGAACGACTGAACTCGAACCGGAGGTACAGGAAGCACTCGAAGGGATGGGGCGAGGACTTCGACGGCGACTTCGTCTTCCAGGTGGACCGCATCCCCACCGACCGGCACAAGATACAGGAGTTCCCCGACGACCTGCTGCGCATCGACATGGTGCCGCAGCACGTCTGGAACGACGTCCCCGACCCCATCGAACGCAAGCTGAGGGAGGAAGCCGGGAACAGGCCGGTATACGAGGCCTTCGACCTGTTCACCGAGCAGATACACGAGGACATGCCCGACCACGTCCGGAAGCTGTTCTACGAGGCACGGGAGGTCTTCGACAGGAACCCTACCTACGACGACGTCCCGGACGAGCTGTCGAAGCCCCTGCGGGAGGCCCTTCCGCCCGAGCTTGAGAGCCTGCTCCGACAGCTCGAGGACTTCGTGACCGACGACCATCAGGCGTTCGCGTACATGTCGTTCGAGGACGGCCGGGTCGTGGAGATAGACATGCTCGACTCTCACGAGGAGCGCGAACACGGCTTCCGGATATCGGGTCCGTACAGGTTCTGGCGGGAGTTCATAGAGGGCGACGACGACATCGTCGAGACGGTGCTCGCTGGCGACCTGCAGCCGAAGGGGGAGATGCCGTTCCTGCTGGAGTACACGGACGCGCTTATGGAGATGGGTGAGACCGCGAAACGTATCGACGCACGGTACATCTTCTGAACAGCCGCGCAGTCTGCTACCTGCCGATAGACGCCCGGAACCCTTTTAGTGCGCCAGCCTTTCTTGACAGGCATGGGGATCAAGCTAGCCGTCGAGACGAGACGCGACAAGATTGCCGCCGCCATAGTCGCAGCCTTGGTCCTCGGCACCGTCGTCTACCTCCTGATGTAGACCGGTGTGGGCTCCAGCCCTCGACAGCAGTAGCTTCCCCCGTTACGCTAGGGGAAGATAGATAAACCGAGCGGCTGAAAGCCAAACGAGATGGAGAAAGACGAGATAATAGCCGTCGCCCTGCTGGGTCTCGGCGTCCTCGCCCTCGCCAACCCGGCGCTCGTGGGTATGCAGAACGCCCAGGGCGACCTTGAGGTCAGCGCCCAGCAGACCAACCTCGACGACTTCAGCTTCGCACAGGTCGCGAACGGAATACCGGGTCTGGTCTACGTCCCGGGCATGAGGGCGACCAGAACCGAAGAGCTCTCAGACGATGACCGCGCGGTCTTTGAGGCGGCCGTCGACGAAGGATACCAGCTGCAGGGCACCAGCCAGAGTGAGCTAGAGGGTTACCTCCAGCGCACGGGCTTCGTCCTCGCCGGCGACCGCCTGTTGCGGCCGGGCGTCGACCAGGAGAGGGGGTTGTTGCTGTACCAGGAGCTGGAGGACTCCGTCGTGGTCGACAGGGCGAACCGTACCGACGCAGAGGCAGCCGCTCTGTCCGGCGCGGTCGACGGCAACGAGACCCGGCTCACCGAGAACAGCTCCACCCTTCTCGCCTACGACTACGTCAGAGACGGCGACACGTTCTACCGGCTCACCTCCGAAGCCCGGGGGGAGGACGTCTACCTATCCGTCGAAGGACAGAGCCGCGAGGACGTCCTGATGTCGCTCGACCACGTGGGCAGCATCGACGAGGTTCCCGCCGAAGTCCGCGGCGAGGTACGGACTGCCATAGAAGGCGAGAACGTCACCGTCCCGGTAGACCGTAGAGCCGCGTTACAGGAGATCGCGCTCATCAGACACGAGGGAGGATACTACCAGATACAGGCGCAGCAGACGGACCCGCCGATAACGGACCTGCTGCAGCCCTACAACTACGCTCTCATGGCCGCCGGCCTGCTCCTGATAGCGGCGTCGGGACTCTACGCACGCAGGGTCTACACCCGGGAGAAGAGTAGCGGTGGCGAGGTAAGACACGTCGTCAGGACAGTGAGCGATGACGGGGACGTCGACGAAGGAGACGACAAGAGTCAGGACGTGGAGCAGAGCTCCGAGGTGGATACGGACCGGGAGGACTCCGGCGACGCAGACGCAGAAGGCTCAGCTGGCGAGCCCCGCGAGTAACGCCTCGAGCTGGATGCGTTCGTCGGCGCCCGTCGAGATCCTGTAGTCGGTCTCACCTATCGCGTCCATGAGCTCCACCTGCCGTTCCTCGGGGATCTCCAGGTCGGTGGCGCTCCGGTGCATCTGGTCGATGAGGTCGCCGCCGCTGATGCCCTTGCCCTCCAGCAGCTCCTCCAGCCGCGACCTCGCCTCGTTGAACCTTCCGTCGGCGGCGGCATCGAGCATCTCCTCCACCTCCTCGGGCCGCGCCGTCGACGTCGTCGCGTACACGACGTCCTCGTCGACCCGGTCCTCCAGCGCCGCGGCAGCCTGTAGCGAGTTGACGGCTCGGCGGACGTCGCCCTGGCTGACGTACGCCAGCGCCTTCAGGCCGTCGCCGGTGACGTCGACGTCCTCCTCGTCGGCGATGTACCGCAGCCGCCGCATCAAGTCCTCGTCGTCGACGCCGCTGAACCGGAACACCGTACACCTCGACTGGATGGGGTCGATGATGTTCGAGCTGTAGTTACAGGACAGGATGAACCTGCAGGTGTTCGTGTACATCTCCATCGTCCGCCGGAGCGCGGGCTGAGCGTCCCGGGTCAGCGAGTCCGCCTCGTCGAGAAATATCAGCTTGTAGTCGGCTTCGCCGACGGGTGCGGCGCGTGCGAAGTTCTTTATCTTGTCGCGGACGACGTCTATCCCTCGTTCGTCGCTCGCGTTCAGCTCCGTGAAGTTGTCGCGCCAGCTCTCGCCGTACAGCTCCCGCGCGACGGCGTGCGCACACGTCGTCTTCCCGACGCCCGCGGGGCCGGCGAACAGGAGGTTGGGGACGTTACCCGTCTCGACGTACGACTTCAGACGCTCCGTAATCTCCTCCTGGCCGACGACGTCGTCGAGGGACTCGGGCCTGTACTTCTCTACCCAGATCTCGTCGATGGCTTCTTCCTCCTTTCTGGTTCGAAGGGCCGACGGGACTTCAGGTTAACTAGTTCTCCGCGATGCATCCCCCGTCCTCTGTCTCGCCCTCAGGTCGTCCTGTCGGGCGGAGCAGTGGACTCCAGCATCTCCACCAGGTACTCTATCGTCACCTGGTCGACGTCGACGTCCAGCGACCTCAGCCAGTCCTCGGTGTACTCCTCTCCGCTGGGCGTCAGGCAGTAGCCCGTCTCGTCCTCTATCCTGACGGTGGTGATGAAGCCCTGGTTGCTCAGACTCTCGACGATGGACTCCAGCGAGTCAGAGTCTATCTCCAGCTCCTCCTCCAGCGAGCTGTGTTTCACGCAGACCAGCTTGTCTGACACTGTATGAGCCAAAATCTCCGTACTGCATAAGGGTTGCGGATTATTCGTGGACATTTCGCACGGACGTAAACCGTCGACGAAACGAAATCTTAACGCGGCGCCGCGGCATCTTGGGACCAAGATGAGCAGCGACGACGTCGACTCCGGAGAGATATCCGAGGTCGACGAGAGCTACGACCCCCACGAGGTCGAGGACTCGGTAAACCGGTACTGGGGAGAGGTCGACGCCTACGAGCAGACGAAGCAGGCGCACGACGACGACCCCGACCTGTACTTTCTGGACGGACCGCCGTACACCAGCGGCCAGATGCATCTCGGGACGGCGTGGAACAAGACCCTGAAGGACTGCGTGATACGGTACCTCCGGATGCAGGGGTACGACGTCCACGACCAGCCGGGCTACGACATGCACGGCCTGCCCATCGAGGTGAAGGTCGAGGAGGAGCTCGGCTTCGA
>CAZXNG010000053.1:2488-7277 GCA_964642065.1 uncultured Halobacteriales archaeon | reverse complement strand
ACCTCGTGCTCGGGGAGGTACCGGACTATCTCGTCGACGAGGTACCTGTAGTCGAGGTCGACCTCGTTCTCGAGCACGAGTATCATCTTGTTCTCGAACGTTGGTAGTGGACGCGGTCATATAAGGATGGTACTCTCCGGCGAGTTATGCGTCCTGACTCGACCTCGTGTCCGGGTGCTCGACTACGACACCCGAGGGAGTCTCGTAAACCACAATAGTTTTGCCGGTTGACGAGCACCGTAGGTGCATGGAACTGTACGAAGTCGAACGCCTCAGGAAGATGACGTACGCGGCGGTCTTCGCCGCGCTGACGGGCGCCGGCGCGCTGCTGTCGATACCTCTGCCCCTGACGCCGGTGCCGATGACCCTGCAGACCTTCTTCATCATGCTCGCGGGGTACGTCCTCGGCGCCCGCTGGGGAGGCGTATCTATCCTCCTCTATCTGATGCTGGGCGCTGCCGGCCTGCCGGTCTTCAGCGGCGGCTCCGCCGGTGCCGGCCACCTGCTCGGCCCCACCGCGGGCTTCCTCTGGTCTTTCCCCGTCGCGGCGTTCGTCGTCGGCGCGTTCGCGGAAGCCGGCGACGGGAGACCCGGCGCCCAGCGACTGGGTTTCAAGGTCGCCGGCGCGGTCGCGGGCAGCGTCGTCATCTACTCGCTCGGCACCGTACAGCTCATGAACTTCTTCGGAATGGGCGTGTGGCAGGCTCTCGCGGTCGGGGTCATACCCTTCGTCCCCAGCGCCGCCGTCGAGGTCGCCGCCGCCATCGGAGCGAGCGAGAGCCTCAACCGTGCCGACGTCGCCTCCGCGTCTACGGGACCCGAGGTACGCGGCCGCGACGAACGCGCGGTCTACGGCGGTCTCCTCGGAGTCTCGCTCGCCTTCTCGTCGGTGATACCCTGGAGCCACATCTCCACCGTCAGAGAGGTCGTGGAGGACGGTGAAACCGTGGAGTACACCCTGGGAGCCGGCGTCAGCGGCGTACAGCTCTCGGACGTCGTCGACCTCGTCCACGAGGAGGGGGCCGTGGCGCCGGAGACCGTCGAGATATCGGCTCTCGCACCCTACGGATTCGGGGTCGTCGCATTAGGTCTCGCCTCCGTCGGCGTCGCCGTCCTCGTCGCCAGAGGATTCGACGAACGGAAGGCCGCAGCCGGATACGGCGGCGCGGGCGTGCTCGCGCTCGCGGTCGCCGCCGCGGGATACCTCGAGGTCACGGGCTGGACGGTCGACGCCTCGGTCTCCGTGGGATACGGCGTCTACCTCGCGGCGCTCGCGGGCGGGGCATTGATGGCGTTCGCCGCCTACTGCTACCACGAGACCACCGATGACGGAGCCGGTGCTGCGGACCAGTGAGCTGAGCTGCAGGCGCGACGGAGAGGTCGTTCTCTCCGACGTCGACCTGGAGATCCGGCGAGGGGAGTTCGTGCTCCTGCTCGGCGGCAACGGCAGCGGCAAGACCACGCTCCTCCACCACCTCAACGCTCTCGCAGAGCCCGCGGAGGGCTCGGTAGAGGTGGCCGGAGTCGACGCACAGGAGGAAACCGCTGCCGCCCGCGAGAAGGTCGGGCTGGTGTTCCAGGACCCTTCCAGCCAGATAGTCAGCGAACGCGTCGAGGACGACGTAGCGTTCGGACCCGAGAACCTCGGGCTCGACCGCGGGGAGATACGCGGCCGCGTCGAAGAAGCGCTCGAGGCCGTGGACGCCCTCCACCTCGGGGACAGGAGGACTCACCGGCTGTCGGGCGGCGAGCTCCGGAGGGTCGCGATAGCCGGTGTGCTCGCGATGCAGCCCGAGGTGCTCGCGCTCGACGAACCCCTCGTGGGTCTCGATTACCCCGGCAGCCGCGGTGTGCTCGACGAGCTCGCGCGACTCAACGCCGAGGGTATCGCCGTGGTGGCGGCGACCCACGACCCCCGACGGTACGTCGACGTAGCCGACCGCGCGGTCGTGCTGCACGACGGAGGCGTGGTCGTCGACGACGAGCTACCCGGGGCCCTCGAAGGTGTCGAGGGGTACGGCGTCGAACCCGTAGACCTCGCGAGGGAGGAGCGGTCTTGAGTCTGCTGTCTCTCCGGCACGTCGACGCCCGCGCCAAGCTCCTCGGCCTCGTGCTGCTCTCCGCGGGTGTATTCCAGAGCGGTCCCGCAGGAGTCGCTGTCGCCGCCACAGGGGTCGTCGCGCTCTACCTCGCGTCGGAGCCCCGGCTGCGGAAGCTGGCTTCGGAGATGAAGCTCGTGCTCGTCATCGTGGCCGGAGGCGTCGTAGGCCGCGTCGCGACGGAGCCGTCGGCGGCGGCCGCGTTCGACGCTGGGGTTGCGGGGGCGAAGTTCGTCGTCGTTGTCGCGCTCGCGTACGCCGTCGCGTCCACGTCTACTTCGGCGGAGTTCGAGGCCTCGGCCGAGTCCGCGTTCCGTCGGCTGCCTCTCGTACGCGAGTCCGACTGGGCGGTGATGTTCGGAGCCGCCGCCCGTTTCCTTCCCACGGTGTCGGAGGAGGCTCGCACCGTGAGGAAGGCGCATAGGTCCCGCCTCGGAGACCGCCGGAGGTTCGACAGAAGGCTGCGGTCGCTGGCGTATCCGATACTCGTCGGCAGCCTACGGCGTGCCGACACGCTGGCTCTCGCTATGGCCTCGCGCGCGTACTCGCCGGAGAGGGCGAGGATGCAGGAGCTCACGTGGGGGAGGACGGAGTCTGTAGTGGCCGTGGCTGCGGCCTCGTTCGCGGCGGCGCTCGCCTTCGTCTGAGGGAAGGCGGAGTCAGGCTGCGGTGAGGAGGACTGTCCAGGTAACGAACCAAAGGTCGAAGGTCATGAACGCGACGTACAGCCAGTCCTTCTTCCCCATGTCGTGTTTGTCGAGCTTCGGCAGGAAGGGTTTCTGGAGCGCCACCGCGGCGGCGAGCACGGCGACCGCATTAACCAGGTCGACGGAAGCGAGGAAGCCCGAGGTTATCATCCAGGAGACGACGCCTGCCAGGACTCCGACGAGGGAGGAGAAGGCCGTGACCTTGACTCCTCTGACGTGGGCGTGCTTCTTCTCCGCGGCCGAGAGCCGGACCGACTCCTCCATATCTTGACGATGGTTGGCGGAGCATCGTCTTATTACTAACTACTCGGAGGTCTCCGGCAGTCGACGGACAGACGGCCGCCGGCGTCGGACGTGTCGACGGTGGAGCTATATCTCGAATACCTCTCCGTCCTCTCCCTTCGGGGGTTCGTCGTCTCGGAAGTAGTGGCTGAGATGGACGAGCACGGTCTCGTCGGCGTCGAGGTCTTCGGCGAGCTCCAGCGCGCCCTCCTCGGTCATGTGTTTGTCGGCGAAGTTCCTGCCGTCCGCTGATATCTTCTCCTCGACGAAGTCGGGGTAGTCGACGTCGGCTTCGCTGGAGAGGAAAGCGTCGGCGACCAGGAGGTCGCTGTCCCGCATCTCCTCCTTCGAAGCCGGGGGTATCGCGGTGGAGGTGTCGCAGGTGACTGCGAGCTTGGAGTCGCCGTCGCGGACGACGAAGCCGTAGCACTCCGAGGGAGGGTGGTGTACTGGGAGCAGGGTGACCTCTAGGCCCGCGACTTCGAACGCTTCGTGGGGCTCCACCTCCCGGGATTCGGTGAACGGCAGGTAGCCGTAGCGGTCCTCGATCACGTACTCCAGAACGGAGGACGTTCCGTAGACGGGGAGGTCGTCCCAGACGACGCGGTAGAGGTTGCCGAGGCCTGCGTAGTGGTCGTAGTGGGCGTGGGTCAGCAGCAGGTGGTCTACGCTGGAGACGTCCTCGCGGAGGAACTGGCTCCTGAGGTCGGGGGAGGCGTCGACGAGCACGCTTTCGCCTTCGTTCTCTATCAGCAGGCTGAACCTCGTGCGCTCACGGCCTTCCTCCTGGTAGCGGCTGCAGGTCTCGCAGCCGCATCCGATGTGGGGTACTCCGGCGCTGTCGCCGGTTCCCAGGAGGGTGAGCCGCATCGGTCAGTGGCCGTGGCCGACCTGTTCCTTGCCGCCGTGGTCGTGGTCGTGGCCTCCCCGTTCGTCGAGAGGGCTGTCGCCGTCCATCATGTCGAGCTCCTTGAGGTTCTTCCGCTTCTCGAAGTTCTCGACGGCGCGGAGGAGGTCGTCCTGGCTTAGCTTGGTGCGGTCGCTCGTCAACGCCTCGAGCACGGCTTCGCGTAGCACGAGCCGGAGGTCGCTGCCCGTCAGCCCCTCCGTCTCCTCGGCGAGCTCTTCGGCGTCGAAGTCCTCTATCTCGACCTCGCGCATTATGATGCGGAATATCTCGGCGCGCATGTCGCGGTCGGGTGCGGGGAACTCGACTATCTCGTCGAAACGCCGCCACGCGGCGTAGTCGAGCATCTTCGGATGGTTGGTGGCTCCTATCAGGAGGACGCTGTCCCGCACCAGCGACACCTCGTCGATGCTCTTCAGCAGGGTGTTGACGGCGCGCTTGAGCGCGGCGTGTTCGTCGCTGTCGCGGGTCTTCGCGATGCTGTCGAACTCGTCTATGAACAGGATACAGGGCGACAGCAGCTTCGCTATCTCGAAGACCTTGTCGACGTTCTTCGCGGTCTCGCCGAGGTACTGGCTCGTCAGCATCGACAGCTTGACCTCGATGAACGGCAGCTCCAGCCGGCCGCTGAGCGCCTTCGCGGTGCTGGTCTTACCCGTTCCAGGCGGCCCGACGAACAGCAGCTTCCCTATCTCGCTGAGGCCGACCTCGCGGAGGTAGTCCCTGTGTTCGATGGCCTTCATCACCTTCTTCACCTCCTTCTCCTGTTCGTCGGTGAGCACTATCTCGTCGAG
>CAZXNG010000053.1:0-2388 GCA_964642065.1 uncultured Halobacteriales archaeon | reverse complement strand
ATGTCGTCGACGGTGAACCTGAGCTCGCCGCTCATCGAGTCGCGGTCGGTGAACGGCAGCCGTTCGACGGCCTCCCAGGCGTCGTCGGCTTCGCCGTTGGCGTACACCTCCTCGGCGAACTCGGTGGATATCTCGAGCGGTCGCTCTATGTTGCTCTTGCCGTTCCAGGCGGCCTTCCGTACGCGGGGAGGCAGGTCGCTCTCGTCGAGTTCCTCGTTGTCGTTGTAGATCTGAGCTGTGAGCATCAGCTCTACGACGTCGATGTCTTCCATTCTCGTGACCTCTGTTGTAGGCTTTCCAGGGGTATAACTCCTGCGTTAGCGCGCGACACCGTCGTCAGCTCCCGTTCCACAGCGCTTCACTCGGTGGTGACCTCGGCGCCTTCCTCGGTCAGCATCACAGTGTGCTCCGCCTGAGCCACCAGCTTGCCGTCGTTCTCCTTCAGCACGGGGTAGCCGTGCAGGACGTCCTGGCTCTTCAGCCGGCGGAGGCTCATGTCGAGCCGGTCGGCGTCCAGCCACCGCTTCGCGAACGGCATCGTCCTGTACCTGTCTTCGACGTCGCGGACGAGCTCGCGCGCACGCCGGCTGCGGACGTTCGCACCGATCTCCTCCAGACTGTATATCTGCTCGGTGCCTCCCTCGCGGACCTTGCCGCCGCCGTCGGTGGCGAAGGGCTCTATCGCGACGACCATCCCCTCCTCGAGCTCGACGCCGCGGTCGACGGCGCGGTTGGGTATCGAGGGTGCGGCGTGTTGCTCGTACTCGCCGAGGCCGTGGCCCGTGAGGTTGGTGACGGGGTTTAGGCCGTGGCCGTCGATGGCCTCCTCGATGGCTGCGCCGAGGTCCGCGGTCGAGACGCCGGGCTCCACGAGCTCCAGCGCCGCTTCGAGCGCGTCCTCCGCTGCCTCGACGACCTCGGGGCTGTCGCCGAGGTCGACGGTGCGTGCGGCGTCGGCTATCCATCCGTCGACGTGTACGCCGATGTCGACGCAGACGAGGTCCTCGCCGAACGTCGCGTCGCTGTCGGCCTCCGGTGTCGCGTGCGCCGCCTGCTCGTCGACGGATATGTTGACTGGGAACGCGGGCTCGCCTCCCATCTCACGTATCTTCTCCTCGGCGGCTTCGGCGACCTCCAGCTTCGACGCACCGACCTCGACCATCTCTACGGCCTCGTCCATGACCTCCCTGTGGATTTCTCCCGCGCGCCGGAGCTTCTCCGTGTTCATCGGTGGAGACACGGACGGCCCCGCCAAAACCTTTGTCAACTACCGGGCCACGCTCGACTGCAAGCTTCTTTGTCCCGTGCCCCCGGTTTACGTACATGGACACCGACGACGTGAGAGAGCTGCTGGAGGACGAGCTACCGGACTGCGAGGTAGAGGTGGTGCGGGACGACCACGACGACGAACGTTCGGAGGGCGCGCACTTCGGGGTCGACGTCGAGTCGCTCGCGTTCGAGGACGAGCCGAAGGTGGAGCGACACCGTCGGGTACACCGGGCGCTCGGCGACAGTCTCGGCGACGAGATACACGCCGTCGAGATACGGGCGCGCACACCGGACGAAGCCGGGTGACGCGGCGGGTGGAGGTCGTGGCCGGCCGACGGGAGCCGAAGTGGATTTACGTCCTCCCGACGAATGTACGTTCATGGAGCTGAACGAGTACCAGGAGGCAATCGAGAACGCCTCCACGGAGGAGGAGATGCGCGAGGAGATAGACCGGACGGTGGAGGAGAACGACGTCGTGGTGTTCATGAAGGGTAGCGCGATGATGCCGCAGTGCGGTTACTCGGCGCGCGCCGTCGAGGCCGTCGGCATCTACGAGGAGGACTTCGTCGACATCGACGTCCTGAGGGACGAACGCATCCGCGAGGTGCTGGAGGACTACAGCGACTGGCCGACGATACCGCAGGTCTACGTCGACGGCGAGTTCCTCGGCGGCAGCGACATCGTCGTCGAGATGCACGAGAACGGCGAGCTCGAACAGAAGATAGAGGCGGTGTAGACCGCCGGTTCAGTCGACGAGGTTCTCGTCCCGTCTCTCTTCGAGAACCTCCAGCAGCTCCTTCGCCCAGCCGAGCTTACGTGCTTTCTCGCCTTCCGCAGCGTCGAAGTCGAACCCCGCGAGCTCTATCGACCTAGCTCCGAACTGGTCGACGAGATAGGCGGCGCGGTCTCCGTCGGTGAACCCGCCGAAGCAGTGGACTCCCTCGGGTGGCCGACACTGACACGTCGGGACTAACGCGTGCTGCGAGAGCCTCGGCACCCAGGTCTCCAGCAGGTCGAGGTTGTCGCCGTGAGCGTGCACCGCTACCGGCACCCCCTGACGCGATAGCTCCGCCGTCGCCTCGGGTGCGCCGTCGAGGTCGGTGACCACGAGGTCCGGCC
>CAZXNG010000052.1:0-7474 GCA_964642065.1 uncultured Halobacteriales archaeon | reverse complement strand
GCGGCGAACGCCTGTCGTTCGAGGACGGCGTCGCGGTCTACGACTCCGACGACCTCCTCGGGATAGGCAGGATCGCCGACCTCCAGCGCAGGAAGCTGGCGGGAGACGAGGTCTACTTCAGCGTCAACAGGAAGCTCTACCACACCAACGTCTGCGCCCTCGACTGCGACTTCTGCGCGTTCTACAGCAAGCCCGGCGACTCGGACGCGTTCGAACACACTCCGGAGGAGGTGGCGGAGAAGGCGGCGGAGTACAGCGACCACATCTCCTCCGTCCACATCGTCGGCGGACAGCACCCCGCCTGGCGGATAGATTACTTCGAGGAGCTGTTCGACGCGATATCCAGCGCCGCACCGAACCTCCACGTGAAAGCGCTGACCGCTAGCGAAATAAGCTGGATAGCGAAGGTCAGCGACATCACCGTCGATGAGACGCTGGCGAGGCTGCACGACGCTGGCCTCGACTCCATGCCTGGCGGGGGTGCGGAGATATTCCACGAGGACGTCCGAGACGATATCTGTCCGGAGAAGGAGAGCGCCGAGGGCTGGCTCGACGTCCACCGTGCGGCGCACGAGCAGGGGATGGAGACCAACGCGACGATGCTGTACGGCCATATAGAGGACGCGGAACACCGCGTCGACCACCTTCTCAGGCTGCGGGAGCTGCAGGACGAGACCAGCGGGTTCAGCTGCTTAGTGCCGCTGTCGTACCAGATGGAGAACAACGAGCTCGGTAGCCGCGTCGAACACGGGGCAACCGGACGCCTCGACCTGAAGACCATCGCGGCCGCCAGGCTCCTGCTCGACAACTTCCGGGGTGTACGCGCCTACCGGATGGTAGTCGGCGAGAAGCTGTGTCAGGTCGGGCTGGACTACGGAGCCAACGACGTCGGCGGAAGCCTGATGGAGGAGCGCATCCAGACCGACGCCGGCAGCACGACCCGTCAGGACGTCGGCCGAGGCGAGATGGTGCACATGATACGGGACGCCGGACGCGTACCCGTCGAACGCGACGAGATGTACGACGTGGTCCGGCGGTTCGACGCCGAGCCAGCGACCGCCGACGACTGACCTCCAGTCCGAATACGGCCATCGGAGGACGACGAACGACGAACCACCGAGGTAGTTTTCGACGAAGAGTTAAGGACGGCTCCGTACTGCGTGCACCATGGAGGAGTTCGAGGTAGCGGTCGTCGGAGGCGGACCCGCAGGCTGTCGTACCGCGGCCGAAGCCGCCCGCAAGAAGTCCACCGTCGTCTTCGAGTCCGGGGTCTCGCGAGAGGAACGCGAAGACAAAGGTGCGGACTCCACGGACGCCGCCGGCCTGCTGGACTACTGGCTCGAGCTGATGGACGTCGGACCCGACGAGTTCGACGACCTGCCCGTGCTCCAGGAGATAGAGAGCGCGGAGTTCGTCTCACCCGCTGCGAGCGTCGAGATAGACGACACCGGCATCGACAGCTGGTACGACGGCTTCGCCGTCACCTTCGACCGCGTCGCGATGGACGACCTCCTCAGACGCCGCGCCGAAGACGCTGGCGCCGAGTACCGGATATCCAGCGTCAGAGGCACCCGTGAAGAGAGGGGCTCCCACGTCGTCGAGACCTCGGATGGAGAGGTGAAGGCCGACTACCTCGTGCTCGCCGACGGACCACAGAGACGTGTGACGCTGCCGACGCTCGAACGGTACGTGGACGGCGACGACCTACGCCGGCATCTCGGTCCCGCCGACGCCAACCACATCGCCTACCAGGAGCACCGACGGTTCCCCGAGGAGCTGTTCGACGACGACATCCTCCGGTTCTGGTGGGGGTACATACCGGGGGACACCGCGTATCCATGGACCTTCCCAAACGACGACCGAGTCGTCAGGTTCGGTCTCACGATGCCCAGCGACCTCGACCTCTCCCTGTACGATCACGGCGAGTACCCGTTGCTCGACGCCGACGACGACACCGTGCCCGCCGGCCGCGTCTACCTGGAACGCCTGCTCGAACACCTCTACCCCGAGTACTCTGTCGAGGACTTCCCTCTGGTAGAGGACCGGGGCAAGCGCGGCGGCGTCGAGAGCTACCCCATCTCGTCGACGCGCCCCGTGGAGTCGCCGGTGGAGGCCGACGTCGCCGTCGTAGGCGGCGCGATGGGCGCTACGTCGGCATTCCACGAGGGCGGATACCACCTCGGGTACGCGACCGGCGAGATAGCGGGACGGTGCATCGCCGAAGACCGAATCGAGGATTACAACGACGAGTGGCGGTCTCGCCTGGGGAGCGAGATGAACCGGAACGTCGGCCTCGCACGTCTCGTCGAGGGATACAGGCCGAGCGACTACGACCGGCTGTTCCGGGTCGCCGACGACAGCCTCCACGGAGGCATCCTGACGAAGCTGAAAGCCCTGCCTTCGGTGCTCCGCCTCCGTTGGAGGTACGGCGGCCTGACGGACGACTACGTCGCCTTCACCGAGAGCGACTACGACTACTGACAGCCTATTAACTGCTCTTCCGAAGCCGACGTCCAACTAGGGAGGACGCCGGAGGACCTTGCAGTCTAATCGCCGACCTCGCCGACCCGGCGGAGTCCGACATACCACGTGATAGGGGAAAGTTTACCTTAGAGTTTGCCGACGGTTCGTACATGAGAGCACTAGTCGTGGGCTCCGGCGGACGGGAGCACGCGATAACGCGGGCGCTGTCCGAGGACGCCGACGTCTACGCCGCCGTATCCAACCGGAACCCGGGGGTCGTAGAGCTCGCCGAGGACGTACGCGAGGTCGACACCACGTCGCCGGACGAGGTCGTCGAGTACGCCGAGGACGTCGATGCGGACGTCGCGGTGGTCGGCCCCGAGGCACCGCTCGCAGCCGGAGTAGTGGACGCCCTAGAGGACGCCGGAGTCTACGGCTTCGGGCCGAAGCAGGCGGAGGCACGTATCGAGACCGACAAGGCGTGGGCCCGTCGTTTCATGCGGGACAACGACGTCACGGGGACGCCGGAGTTCGAGGTGTTCGAAGACAGCGAAGCCGCCGCAGAGTACCTCACCGACTACCCCGGCGACGTCGCCGTCAAACCCCACGGCTTGACCGGCGGTAAAGGCGTCCGCGTCACCGGAGACCAGCTTTCGAAGGAGGAGGCTCGGGAGTACGTCCTCGACAGCGAGTGGAACGACTGGGTGGTGGAGGAGCGGCTCGTCGGCGAGGAGTTCACGCTGCAGGCTTTCGTCGCCGACGGCGAAGTCCGACCGATGCCGGCGGTCCAGGACCACAAGCGCGCTTACGAGGGCGACGAGGGACCGAACACCGGCGGGATGGGGTCGTACACCGCGGCCGGCGACGTGCTGCCGTTCATGACGCGGGAGGACTACGACGCCGCGCTGTCGATAGTGGAAGAGGTAGTCGACCACCTGCCGGAATACCGCGGCGTGCTCTACGGCCAGTTCATGTTGACCGCGGAGGGGCCGATGATAGTCGAGTTCAACGCACGTTTCGGCGACCCCGAGGCGATGAACGTCCTGCCGATAATGGAGACGTCGTTCGCAGACGTCGTCGTTGGCGCCCGCGACGGCTCGTTCCCCGACGTCGACTTCCGTGACGTCGCCACCGTCTGCAAGTACGCGGTGCCCGAGGGCTACCCCACGGACCCCGAGGCGGGCGCGGAGATCACGCTGTCGCCGGACGAAGCCGGCGACGCCCTCGTGTTCTACGCCTCCGTCGACGAACGCGACGGGAAGCTGTACACGACTACGTCGCGCGCAGTCGCCGTCGTCGGCACCGGCGCGTCGATAGAGGACGCCGAACGGGAGGCGGAGGACGCTCTGTCCGCGCTTGGCGACGGCCTCCGGATACGGCACGACATCGGGAAGCCCGAGCTAGTGCAGCGGCGCGTCGACCACATGGACGAGGTGAGGGGCTGACGTGGACGCGGTAGTGCTCGCGGGAGGCTACGCCACCCGCCTCTGGCCGATAACGAGACACCGGGCGAAGCCACTTCTGCCGGTCGCCGACGGCTGCCTCGTCGACCACGTTCTCGAACCCCTCGAACGCGAGGACAGGGTGGAGAACGTCTACGTCTCTACGAACCAGCGGTTCGCGGACGACTTCCGCGGCTACCTCGACGACAAGGAGTCGTCGGCGGAGGTGGTGGTCGAACCGACGACCAGCGAGGACGAGAAGCTCGGCACCGTCGGCGCGCTCGCCGAACTAGTGGACGCCGAGGGGCTCTCCGACGACACACTGGTGATTGCTGGAGACAACCTGTTCTCGTTCGACGTGTCGGAGTTCGTGGAGTTCTTCGAGGACAGGGATGCAGCGTGTCTCGCGGCTTACGACGTCGGGTCGAGGGAGGCGGCGAAGTCCTACGGACTCGTGCAGCTCGACGGCAGCCGCGTCGACGGGTTCCAGGAGAAGCCCGACGACCCCGAGTCGACGCTGGTGTCGACGGCCTGCTACGCCTTCCCCGGCGACAGCCTCGACGGCTTCGCGGAGTACCTCGCAGACGACAACAACCCTGACGCACCGGGCTACTTCCTAGAGTGGCTGCACACCCGGGAGCCGGTGCACGCCTACATCTTCGAGGGTGCCTGGTTCGACGTCGGCACGCCGGAGGGCTACCTCGCGGCGAACGCTTACCTCCTGGATGGAGAGGCTCATGTGGCGGACTCCGCCTCTGTCGAGGGGTCGAACCTGGGTGACGACGTCTACGTCATGGAGGACGCCGAGGTCGAGGGCTCGCACGTCCGTAACTCTATCCTGTTCGACGGCGCATCCGTCGAGAGCTCCGAGGTCGTCGACTCCGTAGTGGGTTCGGACGCCGAGGTGGAGGACGTCGACCTCGACGGCTCCGTCGTCGGCGACTTCAGCAGGATAACCTGACCGCCCTGTCGCTCAGCTTTCGATCCAGGCGTCCTCGACCTGTAGCTCGCCTCTCACCCCGTCCCATTCGACCTCGTATTCGACCTCTATCCGGAAGTCGAGATGGGGGCCCGCTACCGCGAGCGTCTCGAACTCCCCGCCCTCTCCAAGAGGGTGGACGCCGTGGCTGTCGCGGAGCTCCAGCATCTCCTTGACGGCTACTTCGTCGAGCGTCCGCCCCAGCCAGCTATGGTCGAGTCCATCCGCGGCGACTGCGGTCACCAGCACCTCGTAGTTTCGCGCTATCTCCTCTAGCTTCTCCCCGGGGGCGCAGTGCCACAAAGGGGCGTGATGTTCGACTTCGAGCCTGTCGGCGACGTCGTCGACGCGGCTGCGCTGGTACTCGCTCTCGACAGCGCCGGTGTAGACGGCGTCGACGTCGAGGCCGGCGAGCGTGTCCTCGAGCGGCGCTATCTCGTCGTCGCCTTCGACCTCGACGGCGACGTGTCTGGCGTCCATCTCCTCGGCGGCGAGGGCGGCGACGTCGCTGGCGGGCACGTGGTACATGTACGAACCCGTGGAGGCGTGGACGGTGACGACGCGGGTGAGGTCGGCCTCCTGCTGCGCCCTCCGGAGGGCGTAGGAGGAGTCCTTGCCTCCGCTGTACAGCGCCGCAGCCCTCTCCGGCATCAGTCCCACTCCGTCTCGACGTCGTACAGTCCGAGGCGTGCGCCGGCGTCGAGCCATCCGTGTCCGTAGCTGTAGGAGGCGAGCGCGTTCACCTCGTCGCCTTCCTCGAGGAAGTGGTCTCCGTCCTCGAGGTAGCTCTCCGCCATCTCCAGCGCCTGCGCGGTCCTCTCGTCCGAGCGTTCGGCGTTCTCGACGGAGGCGAGCGCCTTCCTCAGCATACCCTGGTATCTCTGGGTCTTCTCAGACAGGTCTGTCATCGTCCTGTGGGAGGTGTTACCGCGTATTCAGGTTTGGGAAGCAACCTCCGGTCGACGTACCGCGTTCACCGTCAGAACGACCACCACAAGCCTTTTACCTGCACGTCGGTAACTATTGGTTAGGTTGATAAGATGGACGACAGAGACGACCCCTTCGACGACGTGTTCGAGCAGATGAACGAGATGATAGAGGAGATGTTCTCCCAGGGAGGCTTCACTGGAGCCGGTGCCGGAGGAGACTTCAGCTTCGGCGGAGCCAGGTTCACCCGCGGCCCCGGCGACGAAGGCAGCTTCGAGACCTTCGGCGACTGGAACGCAGGCGGTCCAGCCCCGCAGGACGCCTCCTCCGCCCACGTCGACGTGATGAAGGGGGACGACGAGGTACGCGTCGTGGCCGACCTTCCGGGCGTCGAGAAGGAGGACATCGACCTCAAGGTCGCCGGCGACCGACTCCGCATCCAGGCCTCCAACGAGGACAGGACGTACGACGAGGTAGCCCGGCTCCCGGTCGACGTCGACGAGGACTCCGGCGGCGCAAGCTACAACAACGGCGTGCTCGAGGTCTCGTTCGACCGTGACGAGGACGAAACCTCTAAACAGATAGACATCGACTGAACCCACATGGAGGAACTTCCCCACGTAGAAGGCCATCTGTCGCAGGACGAGAAGCAACGGCTGCAGGAAGCCTTCGACGAGTGGCTTATCGACGAAGCCACCCCTCACGTCGCGTCCTAGAACTTCGGTAGATCTCTTCGTATCCTCGGTTCGAGCTCCGTCGACCTACCGCCCCAGCTCCTCGTGGGCGTCGTCCAGCGAGTCCGACGCCAGCGCCGCGTGAAGGCTGAGCTCTCCCGCGAGCGCCGCCGCGGCGACCACCTCGGCGAACTCCCGTGCGTTGTCGCCGTCCGCGCCGCCCGCGACGCCCAGTAGCTCCAGCGCCTCTTGCTGGGTCGGCAGCCCGGTGCCGCCGCCCACCGTGCCGAGCTCCAGCGCCGGCAGCGTAACGGACGCGTACAGGCCGTCGTCGCGCGCCTCCATCGTAGTGAACGAGCTGCTGGCCTCCACCACCTGAGCGACGTCCTGACCCGTCGCCAGGAACAACGACGCTACGACGTTGGCGACGTGGGCGTTCGCGCCGAGCGACGCCGCCCGCGCGCTGCCGACGAGGGTCTTCAGGGTCGCCACCTCCTCCACCTCCTCCGCCGAAGCCTTCAGTACGTCTTCGACGACGTCGTCCGGCAGCAGTACGTCGGCTGCGACCGACTTCCCGCGGCCCTTGACGACGTTGACTGCGGCGGGCTTCTTGTCCGCGCAGACGTTCCCCGACAGCGCAACCAGCTCCGCCTCGGTCTCCCGTTCTACGACGGCGGCTGCCTTCCGCGTCGCAACCGTCGCCATGTTCATCCCCATGGCGTCACCCGTCGAGTACCTGAACCTCAGGTAGACGGTGTCGCCGGCGACGTACGGCTCCAAGTCCAGCAGCTCTCGGTGGCTGGTCTTAGACTCCGCAGCCTGCTTCTGGGCGGAGAAACCCTCGCCCTGCGCCCAGTCCGCGAGCCGGCGAGCTGCGGCGACGTCTTCGACGCGGAACGCCGGCGCACGGGTCATCCCGTCCTTCGTCACCCTCGCTGTCGCTTTGCCCGCGTCGGCTACCGCGCGGCAGCCGCGGTTCACCGAAGCGA
>CAZXNG010000051.1:0-7613 GCA_964642065.1 uncultured Halobacteriales archaeon | reverse complement strand
CCGATCTCCGGGTTATGAGCCCGGCGGAATCTCCTGGCTATCCCATCCCGCTGCCATCGGGTAGGGTGCTTCGTTCCTTAACGGTTGCGGATTCGGGTTAAGGCACGCTTATTTTGGGTTTCCGGTGTCCGGAAATTTGCCAGTAGCTTAATATGTCCCAAAACCATCTACGGGGTAACGATGTACGACGACATCCTGGTCCCGACGGACGGAAGCGAAGGCGTCGAAGAGGCCGTCGAACACGCCCGCGACCTCGCGAAGAAGTACGACTCCAGGGTCCACGTGCTCTACGTCGTCAACACCAGCACCTACAGCTCGCTCCCCGCCGACAGCAACTGGGAGTCCATCGTCAGCGCGCTCGAGGAGGAGGGCGAACGCTCGACCTCGGAGCTAGCGCAGCGGCTCGAGGACGACGGCGTCGAGGTCGTCCGCGAGGTCGTCGACGGCGTGCCCCACCGAGAGATACTGGACTACGCTGACGAGAACGACGTCGACCTCATCGTGATGGGGACGCACGGCAAGACCGGTCTCGACCGCCTGCTGCTCGGCAGCGTCACCGAGAAGGTCGTCCGGAAGGCGAAGATTCCGGTACTGACGGTTCGGATGGTGGAAGAATGACCGAGGTAGGCGACCTGATGACTCCGGAGGTCGTAACCGCTGACCTGCCGGGCACACGGGAGGACGTCATCGAGATACTTCAGGGCGGCAGCATCAGCTCGATACCCGTGGTGAAGGACGGCGGCTACCGCGGGCTAGTCAGCCGCGAGGAGCTGCTGCGGAACCCCGGCGAGGAGCAGCTCGCGATGCTGATGCGCGAAGTGCCCACCGTCGAGAAGACGGCGTCGCTGGAGGAAGCATCGGAGCTGATGCTCGACAACGACGAACGACGGCTACCGGTGCTCGACGGCGACGGGGTCGTCGGCATCGTCACCCTCACCGACGTAGTACGGTACCTCGCCGAAGAAGACGTGGACGAAGACATATCGGGGTACGTAGAGGAAGGCGTCCTCACCGTCTGGCAGGACACCCCGGTCAACGTCGTCGTCGAGTCGATGACGCTCGCCGACGACACCGCGGCGTGCGTGCTCGACGACGAAGCCGAGATGACCGGCATCGTCACCGAGACCGACCTCGTCCGGTTGAGCGATGTCGACTCCAGCGCCCAGGAGGTCGGAGAGGGAGTCGCCGGACAGGACGACGACTGGATGTGGGAGGGCATCCAGGCCACCAGCACCTCTCTCGTGCCGGTGACCACCGTCACCTTCCCCGACGACCCCGTCTCGAACTACATGGCGTCCGACGTCCACACGGTGGTCGGCAGCACCGACGTCAGCGACGCCGCCCGCACGATGACCGAGGAAGCGGTACACCATCTACCGGTTCGACGGGGAGACGACCTCGTGGGCATGCTCCGCGACGTAGACCTGCTGAAGGCTCTCGTCGACAACAACGGCTGAAGCCACGTTGCGGTGTAAACGCGACTCTATCCTCGGAAAGCGGTAGTATAATCAGACCTCCCCCGTAACTCCCGCCAAGATGAGCGACGCGGACGAAGTGCCGGACGTCTACGACGAGGTGATCGAGCTCTCGAAGCGCCGCGGCTACCTCTACCCCTCTTTCGAGATATACGGCGGCGTCAGCGGATTCTGGGACTACGGCCCGCTCGGCAAGGGACTGAAGAACAACGTCGTCGAACTCTGGAGGGAGATGTACGTCGTCGGCGAGGGATTCGAGGAGATAGAGACCACGACCGTCGGCGCCGAGGAGGTGTACGAGGCCAGCGGACACGCCGAAGGCTTCGCGGACTACCTCACGAAGTGCGACGGCTGCGGCGGCTACTTCCGAGCAGACCACCTCGTAGAGGACCACAGCGACGTCGAGAACGCGGACGGAATGTCCCGCGAACGGCTCGCCGACCTCCTCGCCGAGGCCGAGGCACCGTGCCCCGCCTGCGGAGAGACCATCGACGGCGAGGTCACGGACTTCAACCTGATGTTCGAGACCAACATCGGCCCCGGCGACAGCCGGAAGGGCTACCTCCGGCCGGAGACCGCTCAGGGAATCTTCGTCGACTTCCACCGGCTGAAGCGGTACTACCGCGAGAGCCTGCCGTTCGGCGTCACCCAGGTCGGGACGGCGTACAGGAACGAGATAAACCCACGTAGCGGCATCGTCCGCCTCCGGGAGTTCAACCAGGCGGAGCTGGAGTACTTCAAACTCCCCGACGACGAGCTAGGACTCGGCGAGTACGACGAAGTAGAGGTCCGGCTGTACCCCGTCGACGAGCAGGAGAAGGAGGACGGCGAGGTCTTGGAGACCACGGTCGGCGAAGCGGTCGACGACGGCGTCATAGAGAGCGAGACCATCGCGTACTTCGTCGCCAGGTCGCAGCAGTGGTACGAGTCCATAGGAGTCGACCCCGAACGTTTGCGGTTCCGACAGCATCTGCCGGACGAACGCGCCCACTACGCCAGCGACTGCTGGGACGGCGAGACCCTGACGAGTCACGGCTGGATAGAGGTGAACGGCGTCGCCGACCGCGGCACCTACGACCTCGAGAAGCACATGGAACACAGCGGTGAGGAGCTCGGGGTGTTCCAGGAGTACGACGAACCACGTGTGACCGAGGAGACCGTCGTCGACCCCGACATGAGCGAGCTAGGTCCCCGGTTCGGCGGCCAGGCGAACGACGTCGCCGACGCCCTGGAACGGCTCGCGGAAGACGACCCAGGGGCGTTCGACGGCGACGTCGTCGAGGTCGAGGTCGACGGCGACGTCATTGAGGTCGACGTCGAGGTAGCGGGTTTCGAGCGACGCGAGGTCAGGGAGTCCGGCGAGAACGTGCTGCCGCAGGTCATCGAACCATCTTACGGCCTCGACAGGATAATCTACAGCGTCCTGGAGCACAGCCTCGACCACGACAGGCCGGAGGACAGCGAGGACGAACGCACGGTTCTCCGTCTACCCTCAGAGGTCGCGCCGTACGACGCCGCAGTGTTCCCCCTGGTGTCGAAGGACGGCCTCGACGAGGTCGCCGAGGACGTGAAAGCCCGGCTGCGGGACGCCGGCCTCATGGTGAGCTACGACGACAGCGGAGCCATCGGACGCAGGTACCGGAGACACGACGAAATCGGAACTCCTTTCACCGTAACGGTGGACTACGACACGAAAGAGGACGGAACCGTGACGGTTAGAGACAGGGATTCGACGGAGCAGACGAGGGTAGATGTCGACGAACTCGTGGAGCACCTGGAGGGACTTCTGTGAACCCCGAGGGTCCCTTGCGGGAGGTCTCCCGATGAAGGTCGCGGGAGACAGCGACCACATCGGCCGCCGGATGGTGCACTCGCTCTCCAGCGTCGTCGCCATCGCGTACGTCATCGGACTGCTGAACTGGACGGAGCTCACCATACTAGTGGGCATCGGTGCTGCCGTCATCACAGCGCTCGAGTTCGACCGGCTCGTGCTCGGGAACAGCTTCCTCGACCCGCTGTACCGAGACTACGAGGAGGAGAGCCCTGCGGGATACGCCTACTCCGTCGTCGGCATGTTCCTCACCGTGCTGGTATTCGGGTACCTGCTGGGCTCACCCTCCGTCGCAGTAGTCGGAGTGCTCGTCCTGTCGTTCGCCGACCCCATCGCGGGCATCATGAGCCCGAACAAGCTGATGAAGGTCAAACCCTGGTACGTGCTGGGAGCGATGTTCGTGCTGTCGTTCGTCATCGCGCTCGCCAGCGACCCCCTGTTCCCCGCGCTCCCCGAAGCCGCTCTCGGAGGCCTCGGAGAGCAGTACATGCCCTACCCCTACCCCGATGTCTCCGTCTCCGTGCCGGAGGCCCTCGGAGCCGCGGTGGGTGCGACGGTCGCCGACGGCGTCAAGTACCGCGTCATGGGGTACGTCGTCGACGACAACCTCACCATCCCCCTGTACGCGGGAATCGGGATGTACCTGCTCGGTTTAGTGCCCCTTTGAACCCTACTACGGCGAGGTAGCCGCAGTCGGAGGTTTTGCCAAAGCTATAATTCCCCTGCGTGACAAGGTAGCCCGATGACCGACATCTGCCGCTACAGCTTCGACCCCTCGGAGGCCGACGACACGTCGGTCGAGGAACCCTGGAGCTGCCCCCACGAGACCTACGTCGACACCGACTACTGCGTCTTCCATCTGCCGCCCGAGACGCGGGAGAAGCTCGGGGTCACGGAGGTCGACCTCCGCGAGACCCTGCTGCAGAAGGTCAACCAGGGCTCCCCCGAGGAGAGCGCGTTCGTCGGAGCGGAGTTCGGCGCGCTCGAACTCGACGAGCAGACGCTGTCCGACGGCACCGCCGTCGACCTCCGCCACACCGTCGTCGACGGCAAGCTCGACCTATCGAGCGCCGACTCGGAGGCGGATCTACTGTTCGACGACGCCGAACTGCAGGCGGTCGACGCGCCAGACGCCTCTCTCCATGGAGCGAGCTTCCGGCGGGTGGAGTTCCAGGGCTCCGCGAACTTCGACGGCTTCGAGGTAGAGAGAGCAGTCTTCAGCCGCGCGAACTTCGACATAGACGCGGTGTTCTCCGGAGCCACCTTCCTCGAACGAGCGGACTTCAGCCGATGCGGCTTCTCCGGCGTCAAGACCTCGTTCGACGAGGCGTCGTTCGAAGCCGGCGCCGACTTCACCCGGGCGAGGTTCGGCGAGCTCAGGTTCACCGGCGCGGAGGTAGCCCGCGAGGCAGTCTTCGTCCGCGCCAGCTTCAAGGACGACGTCAACTTCGAGCATACGGAGCTACAGGCCGCGGACTTCAGCCACGCGGAGTTCGACGGAAACAGCTCGTTCCGAGGAGCCCGTTTCGTCGGACCCGCGTCGTTCGAGGACGCCACCTTCCGCGGCTGGGCGACGTTCCGCGAGGTCGAGTTCGGCTCCGACGCCGTCTTCGACAGCGCCTGGTTCAAGAAGGACGTCAACCTCGTCGGCGAGAGCGACGACAACTCCACCGTCAGCCTCCAGGGAGCCAGGATAAACGGCGGAACCATCGAGACCAACACCTTCAAACCCGTCTTCTACGACCTCTCCCGCGCCAGGGTCGGACCGGTGAAGATAACGCCGGGCGAGGACGAGAACCCCTTCGACTACGTCTCCTTCCGACAGACGAAGTTCAACGGCTTCGACTTCGGCAGACACGAGGAACTACTCGGCGACATAGACTGGGAGTTCCACGACACCCTGGTTCACGACGACGAACCCTCGAACGAGCTGCTCGAAGACACCTACAGGCTCGCAGCACGCGACGCGAATGCGAGCGACCACGGCAGGGCGGCGAAGAAGCTGTCGAACAAGCAGGCGAAGTACGAGCGCCAGAAGCTCAAGGAGGAAGGACGGTCCGGAATGTACGTGTTCTCCGCGGTCAAGAGCCACTTCCTCAAGATACTGCTCGCGCTCCTCGTCCTCGGCGGAGGAGCCGCGGCCGCGTACCTGTTCCTGCTCTGAACCGGTCTTCGAACTCGGCCATCCACGTCTGAAACGTTTTTACCTCGGCTCGCCCTATCCCGAGTATGGAGATGGCGTACATCGACCACGAGTTGCTGGCGGACGACGTGGTCGAACGCCGCATGTACCAGCTCGAACTGTCGAGCGCCGCCCTCGAGGAGAGCAGCCTCGTCGTCCTGCCGACAGGCGCCGGCAAGACAACCGTCGCGCTGCTCGTGACGGCGGCCCGCCTCAAACGCGAGGGCGGGAAGGCGCTGTTCCTCGCGCCGACGAAACCGCTCGTCGAACAGCACGTGGATTTCTACCGCGAGGCGCTGGACCTCGCGGACGTCGAACGCGAGGTACGTGTGTTCACCGGCGACACCCCGCCGGACCAGCGCGCCGAGGAGTGGGAGGACGCCCGCGTCGTCGTCGCGACGCCGCAGGTCGTAGAGAACGACCTAATCGCCGGCCGGATATCGCTCGAAGACGTCGTACACCTCACCTTCGACGAATGCCACCGCGCCACCGGCGACTACGCCTACAACTATATCGCCGAACGGTACCACAGGGACGCGAGATCACCGCTCGTCACGGGTATGACGGCGTCGCCCGGCAGCGACGAGGACGAGATACTCGAGGTCTGCGACAACCTCGGGCTCACGAACTTCGAGATACTGACGGAGGACGACCCTTCGCTGCAGGAGTACCTCCACGACACCGACGTCGACTGGCAGCACGTCGACGTCCCCGACGACGTCCTCGAGATACGCGACCTCCTCAACGAGGTCGTGAAGGACCGGCTGGAGCGGCTGGAAAGGCTCGGGGTGCTGGACTCCACGAGGGTCGACATGTCGATGAACGACCTGCTGAAGGCCCGTGGCCGGATACAGGAGCTGATGGACGACGGCGAGAGCGCGGGCTACACCGCGATGTCGGTGCACGCGGAGGTGATGAAGCTCCGGCACGCCGTCGAGATAATCGAGACACAGGGCGTCGACACCCTCATCTCGTACTTCGAGAAGCTAGACAACGAAGCCAACAGCAGCGGCGCCAGCAAAGCCGTCAAACGCATCATGGGCGAATCCAAGGTGCAGAAGGCGCGGAAGCTCGCGGAGGAGTACGACGGCCTCCACCCGAAGATGGACGTCCTCCGGTCGCTCGTCGTCGACGAGCTGTCGAAGGGCGACGACGCCCGAGTCATCGTCTTCACCGAGTACCGCGACACCGCGTCCGCGCTGGTGGAGTTCCTCGACGGACTCGACGGAGCGTCGCCGACCCGGTTCGTCGGACAGAGCAGCAAGGACGGCGACAAGGGACTTACGCAGAAGCAGCAGAAGGAACGACTGCAGGAGTTCCGCGACGGCGTCCACGACGTCCTCGTCGCAACCAGCGTAGCGGAGGAGGGCCTCGACATCCCCGAGGTCGACCTCGTGGTGTTCTACGAACCCGTGCCCAGCGAGATACGCGCCATCCAGCGACGCGGCCGCACAGGTCGGCGGCGCGCCGGCCGCGTCGTCGTCCTCATCGCCGAGGACACCCGGGACGAGGCGTACTTCTGGAGCGCGCAGAGGAAGGAGGACTCGATGGAGCGGGAGATGCGGGAGCTGAAGGGCGCCGCCGACGAGATAAACGAGGAGCTGGAGGACGAGAGCCAGCGTAGCCTCGGGGAGTTCGACGCCGGCGACGGTGACGGAGCGCGGGGCGAGGACGACGAGGACGAGATCGAGGTGGTCGCCGACCAGCGGGAGACGAAGTCCGGCGTCGTCCGCAGCCTCGACCGCCGCGACGACGTCGACATGTCTCTGGAGACCCTCGAAGTCGGGGACTTCGTCCTCAGCGACCGCGTCGCCGTCGAACGCAAGTCCACCGACGACTTCGTCGACTCGCTGACCGGCGGACGCGAGCTGTTCGACCAGATAGGCGACATGTCGAACAGCTACCCGCGCTCCGTGCTCCTCGTCGAGGGACAGCTCCACGAGCTCTACAGCCGGAACGTCCACCCCAACGCAGTGCGCGGAGCGCTCGCCTCCATCGCAGTCGACTACGGCGTCAGCGTCCTGTTCAGCCAGGGAGAGGACGACACCGCCGACCTCCTCTACACGGTCGCCAGCCGCGAGCAGGAGGACGAGGACCGCGAGGCGCGCGTCCACGGCGAGAAGTC
>CAZXNG010000050.1:0-7619 GCA_964642065.1 uncultured Halobacteriales archaeon | reverse complement strand
AACGCGTCTCGGTGTACCGCACCAACCAGTCGACGGACATGCACCTCGTCGACGCATCTCACGGCGCCGGCTTCGGCGACCACGAGGACTCCTACGCAGGTGTCGACGAACTGCGCGACGACTCAAGTTACATCGTCCCCGCGGAGGTCTCCGGCGAACACCGCGACCGGCGCGGCGGCCACGTCTTCCTGCCGCTGGAGTCGAGATGGGGCGGTCTGGAGGCGGCGGCCTTCGAACCCACGAAAGGCTTCCGCGACGTAGTGCGCCGGCTACGGGAGGGCGACCGCGTCACCGTCTGCGGCAGCCACGACGACGGCACCCTGAAGCTGGAGAAGCTACGGGTAGACGGACTCCGCCGCGTCGAACGGGTGAAGCCCACGTGCTGCGGCAGGAAGATGGAGAGCGCCGGCGCCGACCAGGGCTACCGTTGCAGGGAGTGCGGCTCGGTCGAGGATTCCCTCGACGAACGTCGCCTGGACCGCGAGCTCGAGGAACGTTGGTACGAGGTTCCCGCGGGAGCGCGCCGGCACCTCGCGAAGCCGCTTTGCCGCGGCACACCCGACGCATCCTCCTCTGAATCCCGTTCCGGAAAACCGGCAACGCAACCAGAAGGTTAGTCACTCACCGCGACCAACCCCCCGTAGACACCGATGAGGCTCTCCGACCTCGACCTCCCCGACGGATTCGTCAGCCACTACGAGGACGATGAGGGCGTCGAGATCCTGTATCCACCGCAGGAGGAAGCAGTCGAAGCAGGGGTCGCCGACGGCGAGAACGTCGTCGCAGCGGTGCCGACCGCGAGCGGCAAGACACTGATAGCCGCCATGGCGATGGCGTCGAGCCATAAGGCACTGTACGTCGTACCCCTGAGGGCGCTCGCGAGCGAGAAGTACGAGGAGTTCAGCGAGATACCCGGACTCAACGTCGGCGTCTCGACGGGTGACTACGACAGCGACGAGAGCTACCTCGCGGACAACGACGTCGTCGTCGCCACCAGCGAGAAGGTCGACAGCCTCGTCCGGAACGGAGCCGACTGGGTGAAGGAGGTCGACTGCGTCGTAGTCGACGAGGTCCACCTCCTCGACAGTAGCGACCGCGGCCCCACGCTCGAGGTCACGATGGCGAAGCTCCGCCGGCTCTCTGACCCCCAGGTCGTCGCCCTGTCCGCCACCGTCGACAACGCCGGCGAGATTGCAGCATGGTTGGACGCTGAACTCGTCGAATCAGACTGGCGGCCCGTCGACCTCCGACGCGGCGTCTACACCGGAGATGAGATAAGGTTCCGCGACCCCGACGAACGCGACGGCGTCTCGACGGATTCCGTCGACGGCGAGGGCGTGCCCGCGCTCGTCGGCGACGCAGTCGACGAAGGAGGACAGTGCCTCGTCTTCGTCAACAGCCGCCGGAGCGCCGAGAGCCTCGCCCGCCGCCTCGGCGACGTCGGCTACGGCAACGCCGGCGAAGCCGCCCTCTCTGTACGTGACTCCGCCGACACCTCCACGGGCGACGACCTCGCCGACTGCCTCGAAGGCGGGGTCGCGTTCCACCACGCCGGCCTCAAGAACCGACACCGTGGCGCGGTCGAGGACAGCTTCCGCGACAGAGAGGCCCAGGTCATTGTCGCGACGCCGACGCTCGCCGCCGGAGTCAATGTCCCCGCCCGACGTGTAGTGGTCCGCGACTTCATGCGGTACACGGACGGCGGCATGCGTCCGCTACCTGTGCTCGAGGTCCACCAGATGTTCGGACGCGCCGGCCGCCCGGGCCTCGACCCCTACGGAGAAGCCCTCCTCGTCGCGGAGGAGAACCCCGACGAGGTCTACGAGGAGTACGTGCTCGGCGAACCCGAACCCGTATACTCGAAGCTCGCGAACCAGCAGGCGCTACGCACCCACCTGCTCGCCACCGTCGCCAGCGGCTTCGCCCGGTCGCGCGACGAGATGCTGGAGTTCCTCGACGCCACCTTCTACAGCCACCAGGAGGAGGGCGTCGACCTCCACGGCGTGATGGACGACACCCTCGACTACCTCTGCGACGTCGACATGGTCGACCGCAAGGAAGACGGAGGGGACTTCCAGCTCTCGGCCACGGACCTCGGCCACGCCGTCTCCCGGCTGTACGTCGACCCCATGAGCGCCGCCCGGATGGTGGAGAAGCTCGAAGCTATGGAGGACGACGGCTTCCGGCCGACCACACTGTCGTTCCTCGAAGCCGTCTGCCACACCCCGGACATGTACACGCTCTACCTGGGACAGAACGACGACACCGTGGGGTTCGCGATGGAGCACGAGGACGAGTTCGTCGACCCGCCGAGCGAGTTCGAACGCGGGTTCGAGGACTGGCTCGCCTCCGTCAAGACCGCGCGCGTCCTCCGGGACTGGACCGACGAACGCGACGTCGACGACATCGCCGACAGACACGACGTCGGCCCCGGCGACGTCAACAGCAGGGTCGAACGCGCCGACTGGCTTCTGTACGCGCTCGAGGAGCTCGCCGCCCACGTCGACTCCAGCCATCGGGAGAAGCTCCACGAGGTCCGACAGCGGGTGCAGCACGGGGTCCGCGACGAGCTGCTGTCGCTCGTCGGCATCCACGGCGTCGGCCGCGTCCGCGCCCGCCGACTGTACGAAGCCGGCATCGAGTCCGAAGAGGACGTCGCCGAAGCCGACGTCGACCGGCTCGCCCGCCTCCTAGGACCCAAGACCGCGGTCAACGTCTTCGAGGAGGTCGGCCGCGAGGTCGAACATTCAGACGTCGACGAAGACGCGGAGTTCGTCGAGAGCAAGCAGGCTACTATGGGGGACTTCTGATGACCGGCTCCGAAGCCGACGACGTTGACGAGCCGGAGGTCTCGCTCGACCTGCCTGACGACGTAGTGGTCGTCGAAGGACGGCTGAAGACCGACGACGTAGACGGCTTCCTCGACGAACTGGGAGAGATCGGAGGCCGCCACGACGTCGCAGTTCAGGCGTTCAACGCACGATACGTAGCGTCTCCCAGACACCTCCGACACGCCGTCGCGAAGGCACGTCGAGCGTTCGAACGCGGCGAGGAGGTGGCCGACACGCTGGCGATGGAGACGATGCTGTACGTCGCCGGCACCCGGCAGATATCGGTCGCGACCGAGACCGGTGTGCGTGCCGGAGGCTGCGACGCCGCGGTGGTGCTGACGCCCGAGATGGACGGGGACCTCGACCGGGTGCCGGAGGCAGCAGTCGAAGAAGTCGAAGCGCTGCTCTCCCCGGGGGAGGTCGACTACCTCGACAGGGAGGTGGCGACCGAGTTCTTCGACGTCTCCGACGAGGAGCTCGCCGCAGTAGGCGACCACAAGCTCGAGCTCCTGGTGCTCGAACGCGTCGCCCTGCTCGACGTCGACAAGTAGACAGATCGAACCGTAGGGCGTCTCGACGGAGGTTCAACGAAGGTTTTTACCGTCCGCCGAAGCAGTTCCACCGAAGAGATGCAGGGTCCAGGAGCCCTCGAGAGCTGGCTGCCCGACTGGCTGCCGTCGCTGTCGTCGGCCACCGTCACCCTCGACGGAGAGCCGCCGCACTCCTTCCACCTCGCGGCCGAAGCCGCGCTCGATGCGCCGCACACCGGCGCCTGGGTCGACACCGAAGGCCGGATGGAGACCGCGCCGGAGGGATTCGAGTCCAGCGGAGTGCTGTCTTTCGAGCCACCGGAGCCACGTGACGACGGAGGTATCCACGAGATAGATGTCGACGCCGACGGAGACGGTCACGTCCTCCGCGGCCGTCACGTGTTTCCGGGTGACGGCGTCTGGCGGTCGAGGGAGACGGCGGAGCGCGCCGCAGTGAACGCGGTGGAGGGCTTCGCGGACTCGCTCGACGTAGAAGCCGACGTCGAGATACGGTCTTACACGACGGACGAGGACCGCGTCGAGCTAGAGTACGCCGCCGACCTCGAAGGACTGGAGCGCGGTGTCGCTCACAGCCTGCACCGTTGGTTCGGCAGCACCCGCGAGGTAGAGGAGACCGAGCTAGACATCGACCGTGTCTCCGTGGAGAAGTCCTCACACGATGGCGAGACCTCGTACAGCTGGGAGGTCGACGTCGACGGTCATCTGTCGCTGTCTGCGTCTCTCGCCGACGCCGCCGGCTGGAGCCAGGCCGAAGACGTAGCCGCGCTGCGGCGCCAGACCGATTTCGGCGTCGAAGCGACGTGGGCTCTCTACATGGGCGACGACGTCGGCCTCTCTCTGGAGTACGACACCACGAACGGCAGAGAGTACGTCGACGCCCTCGACTCTGCAGAGGTCGAGCACCCTTCGGGGTCGGAGCTCCGTTTCGAGCTAGACTCCGGCAGCGGAGACCGCTTTACGGAGTTCCGGTATACCTCGGAGGGCGGTGCCCCGGGGGACGAGGGGCTGGCCGGCCCTCTAGAGAGGTGGATGACGATGGCTCCCGCTCCCGTGCTACCGGCAATCACCTACTACGTCTCGCGGTAGGGCCGGAGGAAGGAGGTGGAGGAGGAGCGAATCAGGCGAGACGGCCGACTGCGTCGAGCGCCACCTCTATCTCGCGTCTGATACCCTCCTTCGCGCCCTCGGTGAACTCCTCGTCCTCCTCGGCCTCGGTCTTCTGTTCGCCGCGGACGAGGTTGCCGTCGACCGCGAGTATGGCACCCGCTCGCAGGCCGTACCTTCGAGCGAGTGTGAAGATAGCCGCCGCCTCCATCTCCACCGCGAGCATGCCCGCGTCCATCCAGTCCACGGATATCTCCTCCTCGGCGTAGTACGCGTCGTCCGTAACGACAGGCCCCACGCGTACCTCCTGGTCCTGTCTCTCTGCGGCTTCGACTACGGCGTTCACTACATCTACGGAGGCGACGGCGGGGTACTCGACGCTCTCGTACCTCCTCGTCGTGCCCTCGAACTTCGCCGCCGCCGACGCCACCACGACGTCGCCCTCGTCGATGTCCATCTGGAGCGCGCCCGTGGTGCCGACTCGCAGCAGGGTCTGGGCACCGACCTGTTCGAGCTCCTCGACCGCGATGGCGGCGCTGGGGCAGCCGACACCCGTGGAACACACCGTGAGGGACACGTCATCGTATCTGCCGTTGACGACCCGGTACTCGCGGTTGTCCGTCAGCTCCTCCACGTCGTCGAGATGTTCCGCGATAGCGTCGACCCGGCCGGGGTCGCCCGGCAGTAGGACGACGTCCTCGACGTCGCCCTCCTCCACCAGGAGGTGAGGCGTCTTCTCTTCCATGTTCTAAGCACTACCACCGGCTACTAAAATCGCCCGTCCCGTACTCGACCCATGGAGTCAGCGGAGTTCGCCGCACGTATAGACCACACCCTCCTCGACAAGGACCACACATCCGACGACGTGGTCCGCGAGGTCGAGCGTGCAGACAGCGTCGGCACCAACGTATGCTTGC
Source organism: uncultured Halobacteriales archaeon (assembly GCA_964642065.1). Taxonomy (GTDB): domain Archaea; phylum Halobacteriota; class Halobacteria; order Halobacteriales; family Halorutilaceae; genus JAQZDA01. Next base: position 2,216 of record CAZXNG010000050.1, on the reverse strand, counting down.
CGCCGAACCGCGTCGATGAGGCCGCCGGAGACGTCGACGGCGAGCTGATGACCGTTCTCGGATTCCCGATGGGGTACCACGACCCCGAGGTCGTCGCAGTCGAGGCCGAACGAGCGGTGGAATCAGGCGCGGACTCCGTCGACCTCGCCACCGATGTCTCGGCGCTGAAGTCCGGCGACCTTGACCTCTACCGGAGGCAGGTCGAAGCCGTGGTCGAGGCCGCCGACCACGTCAAAGCAATCCTGGAGATGGGGGTGCTGTCGGAAGACGAGATAGAGGTAGCCGCCGAGATCTGCGTGGAAGAAGGTGTCGACTACCTGAAGACCTGCACAGGTTTCGTCGGCCGCGGCGTCACCGTCGAGGATGCCGAGAAGCTGTCCGACCTCGGCCTCGACGTCGAGGTTAAGGCGAGCGGCGGCGTCCGCACCGCCGAAGACGCGCTCTCGCTGGTTGACGCGGGCGCGGGACGCGTCGGCTCCAGCAGCGGCGTCGAGATCGTCGAGGCCTTCGAGGCTTCGCGTTAGCCGGCCGTCACCGAAAACACGTAGTGACCTCCCCGCGAAACGAACGGTATGTTCGGTACCTCCGGCGTCCGCGGAGACCTCGACGTGCTGCCGCCGCAACGGATGCAGCGGATAGGGGCCGCCGTCGCATCCTGCTTCGACCAGGTCGTCGTCGGAAGAGACGGCAGATTGACCGCGGATACGATGCAGGACGCCTTCGTCTCCGGACTCCAGAGCCGAGGCGCCGACGTCCTCCTGCTAGGCGAGGTTCCTACGAACGTCGTCGCCTGGAACGCCCGCGACCGCGGCGCGGCAGGTGCGATGTTGACCGCGAGCCACAACCCGCCTGGCGACGCCGGAGTCAAGCTGTTCGACGTAGACGGGGCCGAGGCCGGGAGGGACGTCGAGCGCCAGGTCGCCGACTCCATGGACGCCTCCGTTGCCGACTGGAGCCGGTGGACTGAGGCGACGGAGGTCGACGGTGTAGAGCCCTACCTCGACGCAGCCGTCGAACACCTGCGGCAGGAGATCGACGGAAACCTCGACGTCGAGGTTGCAGTCGACGCGGGCTGCGGTGTCGCCGCGAAGACCACGGTGCCGCTGCTAGAACGGCTAGGCTGTGACGTGACCGCGGTGAACGCTCAGAGCGACGGCAGGTTCCCGTCGCGCCCCTCGAAACCGTCGACGGAGGCGCTGGGGGGCTTCGTCGACCTCGTGCTCCGTGGCGACTACGACGCGGGGTTCGCGCACGACGGCGACGGCGACCGACTGGTGGTCGTCGACCGCGAGGGCCTCGTCAGCGAGGACGGCGTCGTCGCCGCGCTCGCCCGGCGACAGGTGACCTCCGGCTCCGACGACCTCGTGGTGACGACGCCCAACACGTCGGCACGGGTGGACGACGCCGTACAGGAGGTTGGCGGCAGCGTGGAACGCGTACCTCTCGGCGGACTCCCGGAGGCTATGCGAGACCGGGACCCGGTATTCGCGTCGGAGCCCTGGAAGCCCGCGTTCCCCGGGTTCGGACCGTGGATAGACGGCTCGGTCGGCGCGGCGTACATCGCGGCGCTAGTGACAGAAGACCCGGACGTGTTCGACGAACTCCGGGAGATAGAGGTCCGGAAGACCTCGGTGCCGTGTCCCGAGGACCGGGAGCAGGAGGTTATGGGGGAGCTTTCGACGGCGCTAACGGAGCGGTTCCAGGGAGAGGTCGACAGCTCGTACGGAGTCCGCGTCGACCTCGACGAAGGATGGTTCCTCGTCCGCCCCAGCGGGACCGAGCCGCTGGTCAGGATCTACTCCGAAGACAGCGAAGGTCTGCTGGAAGAGGTCGCGGACGTGGTCCAAGGCGTCGTCGAAGACGCGGACGGCTGAGGAGGAGCCAGCGGCGTCGAACTCGGGGAACCCAGATTCAGTCGGTCTTTCGGAACTTGTAGCCGTAGTAGATGACGCCGTCGCCGCCACCCTCACCCATCCTGCGGAAGCAGGATTCGACGGTGTCACCTATCTCTACGTCGTCCGTCACCTGCGCCGTCACCCGGGGGCCCTCGTCGAGCTCGACGACCGCGAGGTCGTACGGGGAGTCGCCGTCGTATTCCGACGACGGTTCGTGGACCGTGGTGTAGGTGACGACGGTGCCGGTGCCATCGAGCTCCAGCCTCTTGACGTCGCCCTCCCTCCTGCAGGAGGGGCAGAGCTGCCGCGGCGGGAAGTACG
>CAZXNG010000049.1:6145-7670 GCA_964642065.1 uncultured Halobacteriales archaeon | reverse complement strand
GTGGTCGTCGGTGTTCTTGAAGTCGAACTGGTACGTCTGGTGGTCGCAGTACTGCCCCGCGACCTCGGTCTTCTGCTCGTCGATGTCCAGCGCCTCGAACTGCAGCCAGACCATCGTACCCGTCGTGTCCTGCGTGAGCACCTGGTCTATCTCCAGACCGATCTCCTCTCCCGGCTCCATCTCGCCTTCGACGAGGTGGTCCGAGACCAGCTTCTCCGTTATGTTGTCTCCCATGGTCGACAATGCACACGATGCACGGATAAAGCTTTACGGAGCCCCTATGGAACAGCACTTCGACGGAGGTCCAGCGGTTTGAGACAGGCTTTTAACCAAAACGACCTAACGTGAGGCAGAGATGGACATCCACACAGGCCTCAAGATGCGGATGGTGGTCGCTGGCACCATCTTGTTCGGCTTCTACCTCGCGTTAGCGAGCTTCGCCGTAGCCGTCTGGGGCATCGACATATGGCCGATAGTAGCCCTCGGGACGCTGGCGTTCGTCGGCGTCCAGTACGTTATGGGGAAGAAGATGGCGCTGTGGAGCATCGGAGCCGAGGACCTCGACGACTCCACGCCGGAGGGCGCGCAGATACACCAGGCCGTCGAACGCCTCAGCCGTCAGATGGGTATCGAGAAACCCCGGGTGATGGTAGCCGACATGGGCGTCCCCAACGCGTTCGCGGTCGGCCGGAAGGGAGCGGGAGTCGTCGTCGTGTCCCGCGAGCTGATACGGATACTCGAACAGGACGAGCTCGAGGGGGTCATCGCGCACGAGCTCGCGCACATCCGGAACCGCGACGTCGTGATGATGGTGATAGGTCAGAGCATAGCGTCGATGATAGGCATTGCCGTCTACTTCCTCACCGTGATGGGTGAACGCAACATCGGCGCGATGATAACCGGCTACATCCTCTCGATGATAGCCCAGACCCTCGTCATGGTGTTCGTGCTCGCCATCAGCCGGTACAGGGAGTACGTCGCCGACGCCGACGCCGCAGAAGCCATCGGCCGCGGCGAACCCCTGGCTCGGGCGCTGGAGAAGATAAGCTCGTCGTCGAAGGGCACCCACGTCGACGAACGCGTGAACGCCCTCTGCATCCACGGAGGCGACCGAACCATGCTGGAGAAGATATTCAGCACGCATCCGCCGACCGAGAAGCGGCTGGCGCGCCTCCGCAGCTACTGAACCCCCGCGGATTCCACCATGCTTCTTCCGCAGGAGGGCTAGACGTCGTCGAGGTTCTCCTGTCTCGACCTGCCGACCAGTTCGTCGAAGTCCTCGCCCTCCTCCAGCGCCTTCTCCAGCTTCACGCGGTAGTTGCCTCCACCTGTGACGTGTAGGTCGCCGGGGTGGAAGAAGTACCAGTCCTCGCGGTCGAACCTGACCCCGATACGTGCTTTGGCGCCGAACCTCCTGCTGAACTCGATGAGGTCCTCCGCCTCGGTGCCGTCGATGTAGACGGCGTCGCCCCCGCTGGACTTCGCCTCGACCGCGACGTAGCTGTCGCCGTCGGCGGCGACGAGG
>CAZXNG010000049.1:0-6135 GCA_964642065.1 uncultured Halobacteriales archaeon | reverse complement strand
AGGCGGGTGCTCGGACCACGCCGTACCCTGCCTCCCAGAACATGTCGACGAGCTCGCGTTCGCGCGAGTGCCCCTTGTCGCTCCGCGGGTTCGACATACCCTGAATCGGAGACGGCGGAGTAATACGTTTTCGGTGGCGGAGACCGCGTCCGAGACCTCGACGTCGCTACATCATGTCGAGGTAGACGGCGATGCCGAAGGCCGCGAAAGCCAGGAAGCCCGCGACAATGGGTGCGAGTATCCACGTCACCACTATCCTGCGGGATATGTCGAGGTTGTACATGTCGAGGCTGTCCTGCCTGATGCGTCGGCGGTCGGCCGGCGACATCTCGCCGAGCGCGACGTCGCTGCCGAGACGAACCCTCTTCGTGGCGCGTCCCCAGCCGAGCCCGATGACCGAGGTGGTGGCGACGATGGCGAGGCTGGCGGGGATGCCCGCCACGCTCAAAGCGGTGATTATCGACGCCGAGATCAGCTCCACGATCAGCGCGGCCTCCAGCGTCATGTTGGTTATCCTGTTGCCTATGGTGTCCATCGTCCTCGGACCTATCCAGAAAGCACCCACCGCGATGGCTCCGCCGGCGAGCAACACCCCCGGCAGCATGTCGACTGCGCCGCTTCCGACGAGCGGTGCGACGGCGTTCGCCGCGTTCGACGCTCCCGCGCTGAACGCCATGTAGCAGCCGACGGCGACGACGAACACCCTCGCGACCCGTGTGCCACGGCGTTCGAGGTCCAGCAGGGAGACGAAGTCGTCGTACAGGTACCTGCCGATGACGACGCATATCCAGAACGCGAGGATTGCGCTGACTATCCACCAGGTGAGTATGATGCCGAACGTCCCCCAGTTCAGCACCCCGAGCGCCACCCCCATGCCCGCGATGGCGACGACGGCTATCTGGCTGGTGCTCGCGCTTATTCGGAGGTAGTTGCTCATCGTCAGGCCGATGCCCGTGAACAGAAGCACCGCGGTCGAAGCTATCAGGGTGAACCTCTCCGGTGGCACGAGGTCGCGGCCCATAGTCTCGACGACGTTGGGGCCGACGATGACGCCGCCGGCGAACGCGAAAACCGCCATCAAGCCGCCGGCGACCCGCATACCGAGGAGGTCGCTGCCTACCGCGGGTCCGAAGCAGACGCCGGTGGAGGAGCCGCCGATGTTGACGCCGACGAAGACCGCGGTCAGCAGACCCGTCGACAGCAGCAGAACCTCCTGCATGTTCAGATGGAGGTGGAAGACGGACTTATGCCTTCCCAAACCGGTAGCCCCGCTCCCGCGCTCTACATGAACTCAGCGATGCCCGACTGCCTGCTCTTGTCGTCCTCGAACAGGCTGGATATCTGGCGGTCTAGCTGCCGCAGCCGCTGCATCGTGTAGCCCGACACGCCGTACTCCTCGCCGACGCGGAGCGCGACCTCCAGGTACTTCTTGACGCTGCCCTCGTGCACCGTCAGCGTCAGGCTCCCGCCGCAACGACATCCGCCGCCGAGCGGCGGCCTCCTGTACTTAGTGTTGCAGTCCGTGCACCGGACCTCCTGCTGGCTGAACGCCCGGAGGTTGCCGATGAGGTCGGGCAGGAAGTGGCTCTCGATGACGCGTTCCGCCACGTCGGCCTCGTCGACGGCGCGGAGCTTCCGCCCGACCTCCAGCTGGTTCTCCGTCTTCTCCTCCATCGAACCCAGGGTCTTGTACGCGGAGTTCCCGGGTCCGAGCGCCACGCCAGACGTCGCTATCGCGTGGTCGAAGCCGACGAGCGCCTTTTCACTGCCGAGGCCGTCCTCCGCGACCTCGACGTCTACGTCCTTGGGGTGAGCGAACTCCGTCGTCGCCTCGTAGAACTCCCGGGAGTACCTGCCTTCTCGGTCGACGTTGTGCGCCTCGTCGTCTATCTCCGTGGGGTCCAGCCGGCTCGTCATCACCAGCGGAGCGTCCATCCTGCCCCCGCGCTTGTCCGGCAGGTAGCTACGGCTGAAGTTCAGCAGCCCGTCCATCAGCAGCATCACGCAGTCCTCGTCGCCGTCGCAGTTCCTCCGTTTCGCGGCGTGGAAGTAAGGGTGGGCGTACCCGACGGAGGCGTCGGTGAAGCCGACGACCCGGCCCAGCACCCCTGCGGAGGTGTGTGGTGCGAGCCCCATCACGAGCTCGCCGACGAGCTCGTCGCGGCCGTCGACCTCGTAGAACGGTTCCGCGTCGTAGTAGCTCACTAGGAGGTCGTCGACGAAGTCCGCGACCCTCACCATGTGGTCGGCGCAGTCGCGGCTCAGCACGACGTCCTGCACCCGTAGCTCCACGAGCTGGTCCTCGGTTTCCAGCGGCTCGCCGTCGACGTCCTCCGTGTACCCCATCTCCCTGAGCTGGCTCACGGTGATGTCGAGCTCCCTCGGCCGGAAGCTCGTGAGCGGCAGGTCCGTGAGGTCGTACCGGACGGTGCCGTCCTTGAACGTCGTGACCTCGTGCTTGGCGCGGAGCACACCTTTCTCCAGCGGCTCCGGAGTCTTCTCCCCCGACGTCAGACCTTTCACGCACTTCAGTATCTCGTGGCTGTTGCCGCGTTCGCCGACCGCGTCGAGCGCGCGAGAGTACTCTTTCTTCACGTCGACCTCCATCCGGGTCACCGAGGACGTCTCTCCCTCGCATCGCGGGCACTCCTCGTCGTCGGTCTCGAGGTCGCAGTCCCTGCAGCGGTACACCGCCTCGGTGTCGCCGCCGCAGCCGCAACGAGACCGGAAGCCCTCGTCTCCGCAGTCGGGGCACCTGCGGAGCCCGAGGCTGACCTCGACCTCGCCGACCTTGTCGTTCATCGACTCCGAGTGTGCGGCGGCTTCCTCGACGTCCCTCTGGGCGCCGCCCGCCTCGCCGATGGGGAACAGGCAGTGCACCGCCGGAGTCATCTCGCGTTCCTTCGACTTCTCCGGTCGACCCATCCGCGCGCCGATACGTGTCGGGGCGCGAGGACGTATCTCGACGCCTGCGGCGCGTGAGGCCGCGTCGACGGCGTCGTCCGCGTCTTCGAGGTCGACCTCCGGCGACAGACATCTCTCCAGCACCTCCGCGACGTCGTCCGCGAACTCCACACGGACTCCATCGTCCACTTCGTCCTGCGTGTGAGGCACCAGCAGCACCTCGAGCGACCTGACGACGCCTTCCGACACCTCGACCGCTCCATCCTCCAGCCGGGCGAAAGCCGCCGCTAACTTCCTGTACTCGTCGAGGTCGACGTCGTGCCAGAGGTAGCTGAACTCGGGGTGGAGCGGTACCCCGTACTTCTCCGCGAGCCGGAACGCCTGCTTCGCCGTCGGCCTCCGGAGGTCGAACGCCTGCCTCAGGTCGTCGACGTCGGCTTCGCTGTCCTCGAGGTCCGCGAGCCACCACTCGTAGCTGTAGCTCGCGGGCACGAGGTCGTGGTTGTTCTCCAGGAACTCGCCGTAGGGTACCGCCATCTCCCCGATGTCGATAATCTCCTCCACCGCGTTGACGACGCGCCGCGCTTCGTCGACGTCGTCGAGCCTCCGGACCTCGCCGTTCCTCAGCTTCACCGTCGGCCCTTCGACGCCGTCGACGGGTGCGACGCCCTGCGCCTTCCCCGGACGCTCGGTCTTGATCTGGGTTCCGGTCGCGAGGAAGTCGTCGCAGACCACCATCGTCGCCGGTGAGACGCCCGAGGCCGCGAGACCGGTGTTGCGGGCGCGGCCGTACCGTAGACGGAAGCCTCCGGGTGCGGAGGGATGGGAGAAGATGGGTCTTCCGGCGGTGAGGTCGCGTAGGAACTTGTCGCTGGGCTCGACCCCTTTCCCCGGTTCGTCTTCCTCGTCCTTGCCTCCGTCGCCGTCGTCTCCGCCTCCTTGCACGAGCTCCTCCAGCCAGCTCCAGCCGTCGAGGTCGAGGGCGTCGACGTGTTTCAGTATCTTCGGGGCCTTCTGAGCGATACCCTCGGCGACGACGAGACACATGCCTCCGCGTGCTCGGTTGGTGTCGATGCGTTCGAGGTCACGGTAGCCCGCGACCTCGCGCTCGCTCGTCGGCTCCCCGCCCATGCAGACCGAGCAGTTGTCGACGACGAGCCGGGTCTCGTCGTCTTTCGGACTGTACTGGAGCCCGACCTCCTCGTCGTAGAGGTTGACCTCCTCGACGTAACGCTCGACCTCGTCCTCACGCGGACGGTATCCTGCGACGTCGAGCTCCGAGCGGACGTAGTCGGCTATGAGGACGCTCAACGCCTGCGCGGTGCCGCCAGCGCTTCGGATGGGGCCCGCGTAGTCTACCTTGACGTACTCCGACCCGTCGTCGTTCGGCAGCACCTCGACGCCGTCGATGCCCTCTATGGGTGCGGCGACGACGCCCTCCGTCAGCAGCGCGACGGCGGTCCGGACAGCGCCCTCTATCTTCTCGCGGTCGGTCTCCGCGGGGAAGTCGCCGGCGGCGAAATCCTTCGCGAGCTCGAGCGCCACGTCCTCCCGCTCCATCTCCTGCTCGAGCTCCCTGATGCGTTCGGCGACGCCCTCGACCTCGACGAGGTTCTCGACGCGGTCGGCGAGGTCCTTCGCCACCGGTATCTCGACGTCGTTCTCCGGGTCGCCGCCGCGTTCCCTCGCGTCCGACGCGACATCGATGGCGTCGTCGAGACGCGTCTCCAGCTCCTCGAAGTAGGTCTCGTAGCTGTCTTTCATCTATCTCCCTTCGACGGCTTCCAGGCTCTGTTCGACGTGCTTGTCGGAGGACAGCAGACCCTTCACGCTGTCCACGACGACTCCGTCTTCGACGACGAAGGTCGCTCTTTTCGCGCGGTGCGACAGACCCAGGAGGCCCGAGAGCCCGAACCTCTCGGCGACCTTGCCGTCGACGCCGCTGGCGAGCGGGTAGTCGAGATCGTGGTCGTCGGCGAATCCCTTCAGACGCTCCAGGTCGTCGTTGGTGGAGATACCCAGGACGGTTGCTCCGACGTCGTCGAACCTCTCGAGGCTGTCGCGGAAGCCGCAGGCCTCGGAGGTACAGATCCGGCTGCCGGCCTTGGGGAAGAAGAAAACGACTACGGGGCCTTCGACGTCGGAGAGGCTGAAGCTTCCCTGCGTGGTCTCGACGGTGAAGTCCGGCGCCTCGTCGCCCTCGGATAACATGGACTCCGGTTGGTGCGCGGGGTACTTCCGTCTTACCCAACCGATGCGGACGACCGGTCCACGTCAGATGACGAGAGCGAGAGCAGTCCATCCTCCTCCGACAGCGGCGAGGCCGAAGCCGACGACCACCAGCTGCCAGCCCGTCTCGGCGGCATCGGTCTCGTATCCGTGTTCGGCGTACCCGAGGAGCACGAGGCCGACGCCGAAGACCGGGCCGACTAAAGGCATCGCTAGAGTGCCGACGACAGCGGCGCCCGCGAGCCCGTACATCGCGAGCTCCCTATCGGTGTGACCCCGCCACCCCACCATGCTGAGCCCTTCGCACCTCTGTCACTTAAGCACGCCGCCCGCAACCGAGCCCTAGCAAAACCCGCTTTCGTCGGCCATCCGAAAGGAACAAACTACGCCGCCTACAAAGGGTCTGCAGGGGAAAGTAGGGTAGCTTGGTATCCTAGCACGTTTGGGACGTGTTGACCCCGGTTCAAATCCGGGCTTTCCCAATAAGCGAGCTTCTGCGAGTGAATGGAGCGACCGAGCGAAGCACCTTGCTCGACGCCTACGAAGCAGGATACTTCGAAATACCCAGGGAGATAAGCCTGGTCGAACTCGCAGAACAGTACGACGTCTCCGACCAGGCAGTGAGCGAGAGGCTGAGACGCGCTACCTCGCAGCTCGTCGACAGCGCACTGGTAGTGGAGGAATCTACCACTCGTTCATCCAAACCCATTCCCTCAGACGGGCCTAACCCCTAATCTCCCCCGAATTTACTCGCGAAGGACGTTCGTGTAGCCGTTAGGGTGTGGACGTACTTCCGACGTCCCGATTAAGCCTTGACTCACCAAGCCAAAGTGTCTACCCCTTCTACGCCCAAAGTAGTATCAAGATGATGAGAAAAGATACGGCAGGTCTACGATGACCGACGAAGACAACCGCGGAACGCCGGACACCGAACAGTTCGAGCAGGCCCTCGCAGACCTGATCGTGGATGCGGTATTAGACGGAATATCTGTAAAAGGAGGC
>CAZXNG010000048.1:1373-7756 GCA_964642065.1 uncultured Halobacteriales archaeon | reverse complement strand
CAGAAGCTCGACTACGGCCTCGTCACCGTCGCCGCCGACGACGGACCCACGCAGGTGACCCGCGAGCACCTCGGCGTCCTGTTCGCCACCGACCTCCCGACGATGGTGGCGGTGACTAAGACCGACATGGTCTCCGGGGAACGCGTCGAAGAGGTTGAGGACGAGGTAGCGGAGCTGCTGAAGACCGTGGGGAAGATACCTCACAGCGTCGAACGCCACGGAGTCGACACGGCGGTGGAGAAGCTCCCTCAGGGGCACGTCGTCCCAGTGGTGCGGACGAGCGCGGTGACGCTGGAGGGGTTCGACGTCGTCGACGAGATGCTCCGGCGGCTGCCGAAGACCCACGACGGCGTCGACGAGGAGTTCGAGATGTACGTCGACCGCACCTACCAGGTGACGGGCGTAGGCACCGTCGCCAGCGGCACAGTCAAGAGCGGCAGCGTCGAAGCCGGAGACACCGTCTACCTCGGACCGCTGCACGACGGCGAGTACCGCGAGGTCGAGGTCCGTAGCATAGAGATGCACTACCACCGCGTCGACCGCGCCCGCAGCGGGAACATCGTCGGAATCGCGCTGAAGGACGTCGACGACATCGAGGTAGAACGCGGCATGGTGCTCACGTCTGAGGAGCCCGACGCGGTGCGGGAGTTCGAGGCCGAGGTCATGGTTTTGAACCATCCGACCCGCATCCGCGAGGGTTACGAACCCGTCGTCCACCTGGAGACGGCGAGCGAGGCCGCGGTGTTCCAGCCGGAGAGCGGCTACGTCCTCCCGGGGGAGAAGGACACCGTGAAGGTGCGGTTCAAGTTCCGTCCCTACAGGGTCGAGGAAGGCCAGACCTTCGTCTTCCGCGAGGGCAAGAGCAAGGGCGTCGGCACCGTCACGAAAACACTATAGAACCCGCGGTCGACCGAACGTCCATGATAGGAAGCGAAAGCCTCGCGAACGCGCCAGGACCGATAGACGACCCCGAGAAGAGCGCGTACGCCTTGCTCGGCGGGGTAGTAGTGCTGCTCTGGGTGCTCGCTCTCGTGTTCGCGCTGTAACTGGATAACGAGCAGGCTCTAGAAGCCGAGCTCCTTGAACAGCCGCTCCGCGTCGCGGTCGCTTCGCTTGACTCCTTTCTCACCCAGCACCTTGCGTTCGAGACGGTCGCGTGCGAGCCGCAACGAGTGACGGGTGCCGAAGCCCTCGCCGGTGGCGACGAACTGCCCCTTGTTGGTGTGGAGGATGATCTTCGAGTGGATGAGGTGGTTGCCGCGCATCTGCTCCTTGTGCTGCTTCAGATGTACGTGGGCGTGCAGGACCTGCATGTCCTGGTACTTGTCGGTGACCTCGGACACCATCTCGGCGACGTCCTCCCGCTCCATCGTCCCCAGGAGGTCGACGTTCGTCACCTGCACCGGCATCGTGTGCTCCTCCTCCTGCCACGTGAGAGCCCGTAGCACGTCGGTCTTCGTCAGCATCCCCGAGGGCCCGACGTCGCCGACGACGACGAGCGACGAGTAGTCGTTCGCCAGCATCTTCTCGACGGCGTCGGCGAGCGATGCGTCCGTCGTCGTGGTCTCGACGGGGGAGTTCATGATGTCGACTGCGGGGATGTCGAGCATCCTGTCGGGCTCGCCCTGACGGGTGCCCTGACCCCCGGGCTGTCCGTCGTTGCTGCCGGAGCCCTGCTGCCGGTCTTCGTCGCGGACGCTGAAGCCCAGCATGTCGTACAGGGTCACGATACCCACGAGGTCTCCGGAGTCGTCCATCACGGGGACGCGGGATATCGCGTTCTCCCGGAACCTGTTTATGATCTCGCCGACGGTGGTCTGTTCGCCGACGGTGATAAGCTCGGAGGTGTAGACGTCGGCGACGTCGAGGACCTCGAGGTTGCTGTTGACCTCCGCGAGCAGGTCGTCGACGGCGACGACGCCGACTATGTCGTCGCCCTCGAACACGGGCACGACCTTCGAGTTCGACTCCACCATCTGACGCGCGACCTCCCTTACGTCGTCGTGACGGCCGACCTTCGGCGGGTTCGTCGTTATGGACCGGAGCTTCGCCTCGGGCTGGAAGTGGGAGGTGATGAGCTGACGGCGGGTGACGACCCCCTCGAACTCGTCGCCGACCACGAGGACGGCTTTCTTGCCGGTCTCCTGGAAGAAACCCTTGAGCTTGGAGACCCGTGTGTCGGGTTCGAGAACGTCGTACTCCGTCGATATGACGTCGTTGACATCCATCTTCTTTCTCCAGAACGTTGACCCGGAGACGACTTCAAGCTTGTCAAAGGTCTCAGATTTCGGGAGGCGGACGCCCGACGTCTGGACGTCAGACCGCTCCGAGGTAGGCGAGGTAGAACACGACGGCGTTGTAGACCCCGTGAGCCGTCGCCGGCACCAGCAAGCTGTCGGCGGCCACGTAGGAGTAACCCAGCACCAGCGAGAGCACGAACGCGGCGAACAGGTAGGCCGCCACCTCCACTGGAGAACCCGACACTGAGCCCACGTGGACAGTAGCGAACACCACGCTCGCCGCCGCCACAGCGACTCCGGTCGAGGTCGACTCCGCGAACGCGTTCTGCAGCACGCCGCGGAACATCAGCTCCTCCGCGGGACCTATCAACAGAAGCGAGAGAGCCACGAGCACGAGGTACAGCTCCGGCGCGCCTGCCGCGTCGGCGTCCACGGAGTGTTCGGCGTAACCCACCCCCAGATGGTCGTAGACTCTGAACAGGCCGTAGGCTAGCGCCACGACCGTCGCCGTCACCGCCGCCGTCCATCCTACGTCGTCTAGCTCCGGAGACCTCAGCCGCAGGTACCCGAAACCCAGTCGACGGAGATACATGTAGAGCGCGGAGACACCGAGGAAACCGGCTCCGTGGAGACCCAGATACTGCACTGCAAGCCGGGCGAGCTCCGGCTGCCCGGCGGAGGCGGACGCCAGCAGCTGGTTGGCGGTGGAGCCGACGACGAACGCGGCGGCGACGGCGAGCGTTCCGTAGGCAGCGGCGCTCCATCCTTCGGCCGCGTCCGGACCGACGCTGTCCTCCGTCCCCGTCATATCAGACCATCGTACCGTAGGGCGAAAAGGGTTGTCTACAGCTCCAAGACCGGTTCGTCGTCGGACACCCGTTCGCCATCCAGCATTAACCGCGCGATGCGTTTGCCGTCCTCGACGCCGGGCTGGCCGTAGGCGTCGACCTCCGCGAGCTCGGCGACTGCGGCGACGGCGACCTCGTAGGTGTACAGCAGCTCTGCCACGTCGCCTTCCTCGAGCTCGACGTCGACGGTGACGTTGGGGACGTCGGAGTCGGCGAGCGACCGACGCGTCGCCTCGAGCTCCGTGCGCCGGAGTCCGTCGAGCGACGTCGAACCGAGGTGGTCGTCTCCGGGGACGTCGAAGTCCCGCGACGCAGGGGCGTCTACGAAGGTCACCTGTTTGTCCCGGGGTCCGTCGACCAAGAGCTGCAGCAGCGAGTGCTGGTCCGTGGTCCCGAGAGCCCGCACCGGAGTGATTCCGTAGCCTTCACCGCCGCGTCGCTTGCCGAGGCTCTCCGCCCACAGCTGCGCGTACCACTCCGCGAACGCCTCCAGACGCTCGCTGTACGGCATCGTCACGCTGACATCGTAGCCTTGTTCCCCCATGAGGTAGCTGACTCCGCCGACGGCGTAGCCGGGATTGTCGTACAGCGAAGGCTCTCTGCATCGGTCGGCGGCGCGTCGCGCACCCTCCACGAGGGCTTCGACATCGACGCCTGCGAACGCCGCCGGGAGGAGACCGACGACGGAGAGCGCGGAGTACCTGCCGGGTACTTCCGGGAAGTCGACGATCCGTGAGACGTCGAACGCGTCGGGGTTGCCGGTGACAGCGAGAGAGTGTTCGACGGAGTCGAGGCCCTCGTCCTCCAGCAGCCGGCGGACGACGCGGTAGTTGGCGACCGTCTCCGCGGTGGAACCGCTCTTGGAGACCACGGCGAACACGGTCTCCGGCAGCTCGACGGAGTCGAGGACCTCTGCGAGGAGCTCGGGGTCGGCGTTGTCGACGAAGTAGACCTCGGCGTCGGGTGCGAGAGCCTCGACGAGGGTGCGGCCTCCGAGCGCGCTGCCTCCGATGCCGACGTTTACGTAGTGGGTGAACTCCCCGCGGAGCTCTTCGGCGACATGCTCGACCTCCTCAACGTCCACCGTCTCCGGGAGGTCGAGGAAGCCGGGGTCTCCGCCGCGAAGGCCGTCGTGCTCCTCCTGCAGCCTCCGGTCGACTTCGTCGAGGTCGTCGTCGGACAACCCGCCTTCCACCCTCTGCACGTGGGCGTTGGAGAGGTCGACGGAGAGCGTCATCTTCCCCCGTGCTTGCGGGCGATGGCTGCGAGGTCGCTGACGAGCGCACTCGCGGTCTCGTGGCTCCCGGCGCCGCGGCCGACGACGGTGACCTCGCCCGCTAGCTCGGCGTCGAAAGCGACGACGTTGAGAGTGCCGCCGACGTCGAGCGCCTCGCCCTCCGGCACCAGACGCGGGGCGACGCTGAGTCCGTCCTCGGAGACCTCGCCGACGAGCTTCACCACGTGGCCGCTGTCGCGGGCGAGCCGGAGGGCGTCCGGCGTCAGCTCCGTGATGCCCTCGACCTCGACGTCGTCGAGGGTTCGGTCGCCGTCGAACAGGACGTTCGACAGTATGACGCACTTGAGCGCGGTGTCGATGCCTTCGACGTCGAACGTCGGGTCGCTCTCGGCGATGCCCATGTCCTGTGCTTCGCCGAGCACGTGCTCGTAGGTCAGGCCCTCCTCGAGCATCCTCGTGAGTATGAAGTTACAGGTTCCGTTGAGGATGCCTCGGGCGCCGTAGACGGTGTCGCCCGCGAGGCTCTCCTTCACGGTGTTGACGACGGGCATAGCGCCGCCGACCGCGCCCTCGACACGTACCTCGACTCCGGCTTCGTCCGCCATCTCCATGACCTCGCCGTAACGCATCGACACCGGGCCCTTGTTGCAGGTGACGACGTGCGCTCCCTGCGCCATCGCCTTCTCGAAGTGGGTGAACGCGGGTTCGGCGTCGTCGAGCGTCGTCGGGCTCGCCTCCACGAGGACGTCGAACTCGACGTCGTCGAGGAGGTCCGGCGTCCAGTCGCGGTCGCCTACGGTGCCGGTGTCGTCCTTGGTGTCGAGCAACGCCTGTGGGTCGAGGCCGTCGGGGTCGACGGCCGCAGTGGAGGAGTCGGCGGCGAGCACGACTGTGACGTCGACGGGTGCTCCGTCGCGGACGGCTTCCGCGAAACCTCTCCCCACCGCTCCGAACCCGACGAGAGCTACCTTCATCTCCGTCATCTCATACACCTATGGGGTCGACCTTCACGAGGTCCTTGTCCTGGCATATTCCCTCTATCGAGTCCATCGCGGCGTCTATCTTGTCCTCGCAGGTCGCGTTCACCGTCAGGCGGGCGCTGGAGGTGGAGTCGCTGTCGTCGGGCATCGCCATCGAGAAGTCCACTATCTTGACGCCTTCCTCCTCTATCTTCTGGATGGTGTCGGTGACGTCACCTTCGACGATGTGGCCGACGAGCACGACGGTGACGCTCTCGTGGAACTTCTCCTCGCCGAACTGCGCGACCCGGATACCCTGACCCTGGAGGTCGTCGAGCACCTTGTCGAGGCGTTCCTCCACTATCTCGAACGTCACCTCCACCGGCAGCGTCCCCCTCGGGGTCTCCTTCCCCCTCTGGTGGGTTATGCTGACTATGTTGCCCCCGTGTTCGGCGACGGGCTGGAGTGCGTCGAGCAGCTGACCTGGCTCGTCGCTGAGCTCCAGCGTCATCGTGACTATCATCGGTCTCTACCTCCTCTGTTCTCACACCGACGTATTGTTAGTTTTGTTCTCGTCGTCATCCGCAAGCTCCGACTCGGCTCCGCGACCACCGGCATCCGAACCTCCGTCGAACCCCTCAGTAGCCTCCACCCCCGTCGAGGTTATCCGGAACTCCGCGCTCCGGCCGTCCGCGCTCGACTGCGACTTCTCCACCACCGCCAGCCGGCGTTCGCCGTCCAGCCGCTCCAGACGGACGATGGTCTTCGTCCAGTGCTCCATCGCGTTACCCCCGAGACCGCTGTACTCCTCCCTCTCGGGGTCGGTGTACACCTGGTTGGTGACGACGACGGCGACGTCGTACCGGCGGGCGAGCGACGTCAGATGGACTATCTGCCGCGAAAGTCTCTGGAGCGGGGAGTCCTCCCGGTCGGAGCCGTACTCGCCCGCCTCCTCCTCGACCCGGTACAGCCCGGTCGCGCTGTCGACGACGACGAGGTCGACGTCCTCCACGACCTGCTCGACGTCGGCCACCGCCTGCTCCTGCTCGTCGAAGTCGAACACCTCCTTGATGCGGATGCGACGTGCGGTCTCCTCGTC
>CAZXNG010000048.1:0-1273 GCA_964642065.1 uncultured Halobacteriales archaeon | reverse complement strand
ACGACGTTGAGGAGGGAGTTGACGCGTACGCCGTCGATGGAGTCCTCGCCGCTCTTGTTGGCGAGCACGGCGGCCGAGATGGGGTCTCCGCCGTTCTCGTCGACGAACCTGACGGCCTCCGTCATCGTCCGTCCGCTGGTGACGACGTCGTCGACGAGCACTCAGTCGCTGCCTTCGACGGCGGCGAAGTTCCTGCTGAAGCTCCCGCTGAGGTCGTCGTAGTCGTCGCCGCTCCACTTCTGCTTCCGCGGCGTGTACTCCGCGAGCGCGGCGTCGAACTCGTCGGCGACCAGCGTCGCCAGCGGCATGCCTGCCTTGACGATGCCGACGACGACGTCGGGGTCCTCCTGCAGGTCGTCGCGGAGCAGGTCCGTGAGCGCCTGGGCTATAAGCGACAGCCTGCGGCTGCTGCTGCCGAGAGCGCTCCAGTCGAGATGTATGTCGGCGGGCGGCTTCTCCTCCTCGTCGCCGTGGGTGAGGAGCCAGTTCGCGGTCTCCCTGGAGACGTTGAGCTCGTCCGCTATCTCACCGCTCTTGAGCCCGCGGTTCTTGAGCTCGCGGGCGTTGTCGATGAGGTCGTCGATGTTCTTCATGGCCCGACTTCGCGGCGGCGGGTTTAGTAGCTTGTGCTGCCCGCGGAGCCCGCGTCGGATACGTCGCTCGTGCATCCGTCAGAACCATCAGACAACTGTTTTGTACCCCGGTCGCATCAGCCCGCGTATGGCGATGGAGATAGACGAGAGCGAGATAGCGGAGACTCCTCTCGTCAGGTTCGACGGCGTCGGCGAACCCGACGACGCCAGCATCTACCTCAAGGTCGAGTGGTTCAACCTCCATTCGACGCCCTACGGCGGCGGCAGCGTCAAGAGCCGTCCGGCGAAGTACATGATAGACGCCGCCGAGGAATCCGGCGAGCTGACGCCCGAGAGGACCGTCATCGAGCCCACCAGCGGCAACACGGGGAGCGAGGTGGCGAAGATAGCGCGGAACCGCGGCTACGACGTAGTCATCGTGCTGCCGGACAACGCCGGACAGGGGAAGATAGACACCATCCGGGAGACCGGCGCGGAGATAGAGTTCACGGACGCGCTCGAGGGCTACGACCGCGTCATCGAACGCGCCCACGAGATATACGACTCGGCACCGGACGACTACTACATGCCCGACCAGTACAGCAACCCCGCGAACCCCCGCAGCCACGAGGAGACGACGGCGCCCGAGATATGGCGGCAGACCGACGGAGAGGTCGACCACTTCGTCGCCGGAGTCGGCA
>CAZXNG010000047.1:0-7796 GCA_964642065.1 uncultured Halobacteriales archaeon | reverse complement strand
ACGGTGGCCTCGTCCGCCTGCATCTCCAGTAGCTCGCGGAGAGCGCTGCTGGCGCGTGCCTTCGACCGGACCTCGAGCCAGACGCCGACGTAGATGAACCAGAGGATGACCGCTACCGCCTCGTAGTACAGGCCTCCGGCGACGACGTCGAGCTGTACCGCGGTGCTGTAGAGGTATCCGACCGAGGTGCCGACGGCGACGAGGGTGTCCATGTTCGCCTTGTGGCTGTTGACCGCGGCCTTCCACGCACCACGGACGAAGTGGCGGCCGAGCGTCGCCATCAGTACCGTCGCCAGCAGGAACTCCCACCAGCCGGTGTCGACTCCGAGCACCGTCTCCGGCAGGAAGCCCGGCACGAACATCTGGACCATGACGAGGACGAACGGGGCCGCGAGCACGCCTCCTACCGCGACCCACCGGCGTTTGTGGACGAGTTCGCGTTCGAGGGCGCTTTCCCTCTCCTCCGTGAGGTCATCGCGGTCTCCGGTGTCTCGCTCGGCTTCGTAGCCCGCGTCCTCGACCGCGTCGTAGACGTCTTCGAGCGATGCGTCGTCGGGGTTGAACTCTACGTTGGCTTCGTCGGTGGCGAAGTTGACGTCGACTGAGAGGACGCCGGGTACGTCGCTGATGGCTTCGGCGTTGGTCTCCGCGCAGGTCGCACAGGTCATACCACGGATGCCGACGGTCGCCGAGGCGCGGTCGGGTTCGTAGCCCGCGTCCTCGATAGCGTCGTATATCTCCGACAG
This sequence comes from uncultured Halobacteriales archaeon, assembly GCA_964642065.1. GTDB lineage: Archaea > Halobacteriota > Halobacteria > Halobacteriales > Halorutilaceae > JAQZDA01. Next base: position 7,050 of record CAZXNG010000047.1, on the reverse strand, counting down.
CGACACCACGTCGGCGTCGTACTCGACGTTGGCTTCGTCGGTGGCGAAGTTGACGTCGACGTCCAGTACGCCTTCGAGCTCCGACACCGCCTCTTCGACCGTGGCAGAGCACGTCGAGCACGTCATCCCCGAGATGGAGACGTTGGACCTCCTGTCGGTCAATATAGCTTACAGTAAGGGTTCCGGGTTTAACCGGTTTCCCCATAGGATAGTGAACCCGACCTGCGAGAAAGCTTTGGTTTCTGAGCCGCCGCGCCCGTCTCACTAATCTTTCGTGAGGTCCTCGTACTCCTCCCTGTACCGCGCTTCGCAGGAGGTGCAGCAGAACGCCTTCGTCTTCCCGTCGAACTCCTTGGTAACCCCGTCCTCATTCACCCGGTTGCCGCATACCACGCAGTCGAGCGCGAAATCCGTCGCCGACATCTCGAACCTCTGGCCGTAGTCCTCGACGAGGCTGACATCGTAACGCTGAACCGAGTCCATCTCGACGCCGCCCGTGAGCCAGACGCCGACGTCCGAATCCGGCGCTTCCGCGTACACGAGCACGCGGCCGTCCAACGTCCGGAAGACGTGCTCCGCTCCTTCGAGCGCCAGACAGTCCTGGTACACCTCTTCCTCGAAGCCTGGCCTGACCTCGAGCTCGACGACGACGGGCGAGGCACTCCGCACGGTGGACCGGTCCACGTCGACGGTGAACCCCCGGATGACCCCGTGCTCCTGGAGGCGGTCGACGCGGTCGGATACCGCGGGCGGCGACAGGTCGACCTCCTCCGCTATCTCGCTGTAAGGGGTGCGGCCGTCCTCGACGAGGATCTCGAGTATCCTCATGTCGGTTTCGTCCGGCTTCCGTCTCTCGTCCATAGCCCGGAAGAAACTCTACGTAGAATTAAGATTTTCGACCAGGTGACTTAATAATACTAAGCGGCGACGTGTAGGAGTTTAGACGACTAGTTCGACGCGGTAGCCGGTCATCAGAACCGTGTCACGGACGTCTACAGCGATACCTCGGTCGAAACCCACCCCGTCGCGCCGTCCGGCGACGGCCCCGACACAGTCTGCTCCTGCAGGGCGCCGTCGACGTCCGTCATCCGCGCCACCACCTGATGGCTGTCCCGTCCGGCCTCCCAGCCGTACCTCCACTGGCGCCAGACGTCGTCGCGTTCCCCTCCGAGCCTCTCCGTGAGCTCCGCCTCGTTCCAGGATTCGCCACCGTCCACCGACACCTCCACGGACTCCACGCCCGCGAGGCCGGCGTAGGCGTGTCCTCCTACGGTGACGCGGCCGTCTTCCACCTCCGTCGACCATATCTTGGCGACGGGGTTGACCCGGCCGGTGCCGTTCCACCCCCGTCCCTCCCAGTATCCGTCGACGTCTCTGTCGACGACCTCCGCCTCACGCAGCCACTTGACGTTGACCTCACCCCAGTGTCCGGGCAGCAATATCCGGACGGGGTGGCCGTGCTGGAACGGCAGCAGACGGCCGTTCATCCCCCAGGCGAGGACCCCCGACCGGAACACCTCCATCGGCACCGTGTTGAAGAAGTCGTCGTCGCCGTGCATCACCACGTGGGTTCCAGTGGGTCCCGCTTCGTCCAGCAGCTCCGCTACCGGAACACCGGTCCAGACGGCGTTGTCCATCAGGTCGCCGTTCAGGCGGTCGCCCACGCACCGGAGAGACATGAACCTGTGCTCCCGCTCCATCGCCGTCAGCTCGTCGTAGCCCACCTCGTACCCGTCGTCGACTGAGCCCGTGAACTCCAGGCTCCACGTCTCGCTGTGGACCCTCGGGGTCACGGTGTTTATGTCGATGGTGTAGAACTCACCTATCTCGCTTACGAGGCCCGACGCCTCCGGCAGATCGAACTCCTTCTCCTCCGCCTCGTCGAGCATCTCCTGCACCTTGTCGGGGGGAGCCCCGCCGCCGTCGAGGTAGCCGAGCTCTCCCTCCGGAGTCCGATAGCCGCCGGCGACGTAGGCGGCGGCACCGAACCCGAGGGTGCCGACGCCGGCTTTCAGAGCCCGCCTGCGGTCCTGGTTGGGCTTCGGCTGTACTTCCCTGCCTGGCTCCCCTCCCTCGTACCTGAGGTCCCAGACGCCGACGACGACGCCGGCGGCAGCCGCGGCACCGAGAGCCGACGCCAGAGACCCCGTGAGGAGCAGGGCGAAGACCGCTGTCAGCAGGAACGCTATCGCCGCGGAGACGTAGTTCATCCCCGCGTACCTCCCGAACAGCATGCCCGATAAAGACAGCGAGCCGAGGAACCCCACTACGAGGGTCGCGGCGCCGAAGGCTGCGAGAAGTTCGCCGAGCGAGCCGAGGTTCTCGAGGACGACTGTGACGACGGCACCGGGGGTCAGGTCTATCAGTACGCTGGCGGCTGCGGCGCCGACGAAGCCCCGGGTGTCGCCGACCGCGGCGTAGGAGCCGGCGACGGCCGCGACTCCCGCCAGGAACGCTACGAATGCCTGGTAGAGGTAGTCTTCGACGAGGTAGTTTGGTACCGACGTGGTTCCGTCCGTCGTGTTGCTCGACGTGTTCATGTGTTCCGTAGATTAGGTCGGAATCAGCGGAAGCCGAACAGAGTTCCGCGCCGACCACGGGCTTTTCGGCTTACATCGGGCTCTACACGTAGAAGGTTTCGGGTGGTCGGTGCCTCCGGAACCGTCGCCGCTCACCTGCGGTCTCCTCTGTCCAGGGCGTCCGGCCTCACTTCGGTCCGAGGGTTCGCCTGACGACGCCGTCACAGATAAGCCGTAGGTCTGCCTCGATAGACCCATGATACGGGCTCTCGAGGACACCGAACCCGAGGTACCGGACTCCGCGTTCGTCAGCGAGATGGCGTACGTTGTCGGAGACGTCACGCTGGAGGAGAAAGCGAGCGTATGGCCTTTCGTCTGCATCCGCGGAGACGTCGGACCGACGACGGTCGGCGCCCGCTCCAACGTACAGGACCACACGATGCTACACGAAGCCGACGTCGGAAGCGGCGTGACCATCGGACACAACTGCGTAGTCGACCAGTCGACCGTGGAGGACGACTGCCTCGTCGGCATCGGTAGCAGCGAGCTCCGCGGCGCCGTCGTCGAACGCGAGAGCGTCGTCGCCGCCGGCGCCGTCGTACTCGAGGGACAGACGGTGCCGGAGGGACACATGGCGTACGGAGTCCCCGCCGAGGTCGAGCCGCTCGACGACCGCGTCCGAGAACAGATACCGGTGTACGCACAGAGCTACGTCGAGAACCGCGAGCGATGGAAGCAGGCCGGCGGCTTCGACGCACGGGACTGACGACGGGCTATCCAGAGCGCGCGTCACTCCGGCTTCTTCGCCGTGAAAAGTCCGTGCTTCACGACTCCGTCCCGCAGCACCGGATACTGGTGTCGGGCCGCGACGCGGTTCCGGTGCTGGCGTTCGCCTCGCAACCCGAGCTTCTCCAGAACCCAGGCGCCGGGCGCCGCGAGGACGCTGGCGATGTAGAGGTACACGGCGGATGGCTTCACCCGCTCGTACTGGTCCCTGAACTCGACGTCCTCGAAGCCCGCGTCTTCGAGGTGTCGGCGGAACTCGTGGACCGTGTCGACCTCGCCGCCCACCCAGGCTTCGTCTATCATGTCTATCCGGCGGCGGGCGTCCTCCGGAAGCTCGTCCATCGGCTCCGACAGGAAGCCGTCGCTGACCACGAGCCTGCCGCCGTCGTCGAGCAACCGGTAGGCCTCCCGCGCCCACTCGCCCGTGTCTTCCGCGTGACAAGCCGCCTCTATCGACCACGCGACGTCGAACGCCCCGTCGTCGAACCCCGCGTCCGTGAAGTCCATGCGGACGAACTCCGCTCCGTCGACGTCGCGGCGGCGTGCCTTCCTACGGGCTTTCCCGAGGTGGCGGCCGGAGAGGTTGACGCCGACGGCTTCGGCGTCGCGTTCGCCCGCGAGATAGAGGACGCTGCCCCCGACGCCGCAGCCGAGGTCGACGACCCGGTCACCCTCGCCGACCTCAGCTTCATCGGCGAGCACACGGTCGACCTCGTGCATCGCGTCGCCGAACCTCAGCCATCGCGAGACCAAGCTGTCAGTGTCGTGGTATCCGAAGTGCATCGCGCCGTGGCTCCAGGTACGCCAGACGAGCACGTAGTCGAGGTAGGCCTCCTCGTAGTAGTCGTTGACCTCCTCCAGCATCTCGGGAGACGTCATCTACCTGATTCGTCGCCCGCCCGTACCTTCAATCGTCCGACGTCCAACCGCCTCGCGGACGTGTCATCGGTCGTTCGACGCGTTTCCTGCGGCGGGCACAGAACTAACAGCCGTGCACGCGTACACCGACGGTATGGACCGTGACACAGCGGAGCCCGACGTCGACTCCGTGCCTGGCCCGCGTGCGCGGGAGGCCGTAGACCACCACGCGAGCCACGCCGCAGTAAGCACGTACGTCTACCCGTTCGTCTACGACGCCACCCGGCCGGTGGCGGGACCGTACTGTACAGACGTCGACGGCAACATTTTCCTCGACTTCACCAGCCACGTCGCATCCACCCCTCTGGGCTACGGACACCCCCGTGTCGTAGAGAAGATGGAGGAACTTGGTGTGCAGGTGCCGTCGAAGATAGCGGGTCAGGACTTCTACAGCAGCACAGGGTGGCCGCCGGGCGACGCCGACGTGCCGGGGCCGCGGGAGCTCATGGACCGGCTCACCGACCTCACGTCGGACTACGGACTCGACACAGTCTTCCTGTCGAACAGCGGTGCCGAAGCCGTCGAGAACGCCGTCAAGGTATCGTACGCGTACACCGGTGGAACCGAGGCCGTCACGTTCGAGGGAGCGTTCCACGGCCGCACCCTGGGGGCGCTGTCGCTTAACCGGTCGAAGGGCGTCCACCGCCGCGGCTACCCCCAGGTCGCCGGCGTCCATACGGCGAGCTACTGCAGCACGACGGCCTGCGGCGACGGCTGCGGATGCGGCTTCTGGAGGGACGAAGGCAGCGAGCTCGACGCAGTCGTCGGCGAGGGGGACGGCTACGTCGACCCAGCCGACCTCGCTTACGTTGTAGCGGAGCCCCTGCAGGGCGAGGGTGGCTTACGGGTCCCCACCGACAGGTGGGCTCGGGAGGTGCAGCGGGTCTGCACGGAGCACGACGCGCTTTTGGTGGTCGACGAGGTACAGTCGGGGCTCGGCCGCACCGGAGAGTGGTGGGCGAGCGACCACCTGCCGTGGGAGCCCGACGTGGTCGCGGCCGGCAAGGCGTTACAGGTGGGTGCGACGGTGTCGAGACGCGAGGTCTTCCCCCGCGACGAAGCCCGTATCTCGTCGACGTGGGGTGGCGGCGACCTCGTCGCCTCGCTTCAGGGCGCCGTCACCGTAGACGTCATCGACGACGAGAACCTGCTGGACAACGCGTCGCGGATGGGGCGACACCTGAGGGAGTCGATGGAGGACCTCGACGCCGAACCGGTCGAGGACGTCCGCGGCCGCGGGCTCATGGTGGGGGTGGAGATGGACAGCCGGAGCCGGCTGGAGGACGTCGTGGAGTCGTGTCTCCAGCAGGGACTGCTTACGTTGACCTGCGGCAGCAAGACCCTGCGGCTGCTTCCACCTCTCGACGTCCGGCCTCGCGAGGTAGAGCAGGCGGTGGAGGTTCTCGACGACGCGTTAGAGGAAGCAGATCGATAGTCCCGCCGGTGGTGCCTGCTTCTCTACGGTAGAGCAACCGCTACCGCGGGTGAATCTGCTGCAGGAGGAGTTCTCTCTCGCGTGCTCTACAGGTCGTAGGGCATCACGGTCTTGCGGCCGTTCTCGTCGGCGCGGGCCGCGGCGTCCGCGAGCAGTTCCTCGACCTGGCTGTCGAGCTCGTCGTAGAGGTCGCTGGACACGTTCTTGTCTTCGTCTGCGAGCGCTTCCTTGACCGCCTTCTTGACAGTTAGCTCTGCCATAGACTGGCCACCGACCGCGGGATACATGAATATTACCCTTTGACACCGTTTCGACGGCGGAAAAGAGGTCTGGACGGCCGACGAACTAGGTTTCAGCTCCGGAGGTGGCTTCCGAGGAACTCCGAGGTCCGGTCGAGCGCATCGTCGGCGGCGTCGACGAACCCCGACATGTTGTAGAAGCCGTGTACGAGCCCGTCGTACTCGACGCGTTCGACGTCGACTCCATCTTCCTCCAGGCGGTCGGCGTACGCCCGCTCCTCGTCCCTCAGCGGGTCGAACTCCGCGGTGACCACCTGCGCGGGCGCGACATCCTCAAGACTGCGCGCCTGCAGCGGGAACGCGTACGGGTGCCGTGCGTCTATCTCGTCGTCGATGTACTTGTCGACGAACCACATCAGGTCCTGCGCCTCCAGCAGGTAGCCGCTCGCGTTCTCGCCGCGGGACTCCATCGGCTCCATGTAAGCCGTCGCCGGGTACAGCAGAGCCTGCGCCTTCACGTCCGGCATCCCGCGGTCCCGAGCCATCAGCGAAGTCACCGCCGACAGCGTCCCACCGGCGCTGTCTCCCGCGACGGTGACGGCGTCGTACCGGCGGCTTCCCCAGAGGGTGGCGCCGTAGGCGTCCTTCACGGCGGCGGGGAACGGGTGCTCGGGCGACAGCCTGTATTCGACGCTGACGACCGTCTCCTCCATGCGGTCGGCGAGCTCGCGGCAGACCGAGTCGTGTGTGTCCACGCTGCCGACGACGAAGCCACCGCCGTGGAAGAACATCGTTGCGACGTCTCCGCCGGGCGAGTAGACGCGTGCGTCGAGCTCCGCGTCCTCGGTCTCGACGACGACGTCCTCCGTCTCCACCTCGGGTGGATCGGTGGCGCCGAGAGAGGCTATCTGCTCCATCTGCTGACGCGCGACGTCGACTGACGCGTCGCTGAACGACAGGTCGTACTGCTCCGCCATCTCCAGGAGACGTTCGACGTCGGGGTCGACTTCCGACATACACGGGGTAATGCGTGACCCCGCCAAAAACCCACGGCCGTCTATGCCAGCCGAGATACGTCGTCCGTCTACTGCAGAAGAACTACGCTGTCGCCGCCCTCCGGAGGTACGAACGGCCGGCCCTCTCCTGCGTATCC
>CAZXNG010000046.1:0-7889 GCA_964642065.1 uncultured Halobacteriales archaeon | reverse complement strand
ACCTCGTCGCGGGAGACGGTCATCGCCGGAGGTACGTCTCGCGGGTGTTAACAGTTTACGGCTGCCGCCGCCCTCTCGTGGGTTTCGACAGCGTTTAACCACGGGTAGGCATACCCCCGGTATGCTCTACGGTCTGCGGAGAGACGCGGCCTCCGCCCTCGAAGACGCCCTCGAAAGCCTCGGACACGGCGACCTGCCTCTCAGGCTCGAGGACCCGCCGGAGGACGTCGAAGCCGAGGTAGCGTCCGCGGTCGCGTTCCAGATGGACGGCGACCCCACGGAGAACGCCGCCGAGATAGCGGCGGAGATAGGCGACGCTGGCGACCTCGTGGGAGCGGTGGAGGCCCAGGGCCCGTACGTCAACTTCGAGCCCGGCGACCGCTACATGCAGGAGACGCTGGAGGCGGCGTCCGAGGACGGCTACCCCACTCTACCGGAACGCGAGGAGTCCATCCTACTCGAACACACGTCAGCGAACCCGACGGGGCCGCTGCACGTCGGCCGCGCCCGCAACCCCATAATAGGCGACAGCCTCGCACGGGTGCTCCGGAAGGCGGGATACCCCGTCGAGGTCGAGTACTACGTCAACGACGTCGGCCGACAGGTCGCCACCATCACCTGGGCTCTCGCGAACGTCGACGAGAGCGACCTTGACGACGTCGAACGTGACAAAGCCGACCACGATGTCGTCCGGTACTACCGCCGCGCCAACGAGATACTCGAGGGCGAACACGGCGAGGAGGCGATGGAGGACACGGAGCGAGAGATAGACAGCCTGCTGCAGGGGCTGGAGCAGGGGGAGGACGAGGCACACGAAGCCGTCACCGAAGCGGTCGAGCGGTGTCTCGACGGCCAGCTCGAGACCCTGGAGAGGCTGAACGCCTCCTACGACTCGTTCGTGCGGGAGAGCGAGTTCGTGCTCGACGGCAGCGTCGACGACGTCGCCGACACCCTCGAGGACGACCCCCGGTGCTACGACGAGGGCGAGGCGCTCGCCCTCGACCTCTCGGACGAGGGCATCGACAAGGAGCTGGTCTTTCGGCGCGCCGACGGAACCTCGCTGTACACGACCCGCGACGTAGCCTACCACCTCGACAAGTTCGAGCGGTGTGACCGCGCGGTCAACGTGCTCGGGGAGGACCACAAGCTCCAGGCGCGGCAGCTCGACGCAGCGCTCGACGCCGTCGGCGAAGAAAGAAGTCCTGAGAACATCTTCTACAGCTACGTCAACCTGCCTGAGGGTAAGATGAGCACCCGGGAGGGAACCGTGGTGGACGTAGACGACCTGCTGGACGAGGCGGTGGAGCTCGCCCGCGAGGAGATAGAGGAGCGTAGCGGCGACCGCGAGCGCGACGTGGAGGATGTCGAGGAGACCGCGGCCGCGGTCGGCGTCGGCGCCGTCGAGTTCGACGTCGTCGCCCGTCAGCCGGAGAAACCCATAACCTTCCGGTGGGAGGAGGCGCTGGACTTCGACGGCCAGCACGCGCCCTACGTACAGTACGTCCACGCCCGCACCGCCGGAATCCTCGAGAACAGCGACGTCGACCCGGTGTTCGACGCCTCCGCGCTCGACTCCCCCGAGGAGAGGGCGCTGCTGCTGAAGATAGCGGAGCTCAGCCACGTCGTCGACACGGCGGCGGAGGAGCTGTCGCCGCACCGGCTCGCGAGCTACAGTCGCGACCTCGCGGAGGCTTTCAACGAGTTCTACCGCGAACGACGGGTGCTCGACAGCGACTTCGAGGCGGAGCGCCTGGGGCTCGTGCTGGCGGCGAAGAACGCCATCGCCGAGTCGCTCGACCTCCTCGGCGTAGAGGCTCCGGAGAGCATGTGAACCGGGGACGCGGAACCCCGATACCTCTTCCTGTTAAAGGTTGCCGTAACCCAAACCCATTTTTACCGGGGTGCCCTATCTACGGCAGAATGAGCGACATCACGGACGAGGTCGAGTCCCCCGACGACGTTCAGGTCGAGGACTCGGGCGACAGGGTCCAGAAGCTCGAGGAGCGGGTGGAGAAGCTCCGCTCCGAGAACGAGCGCGTCAGGGACAAGCTGCTGGACGCCAACGCCCAGAAGAACAAGTACCAGCAGAAGATCCAGCGGCTGAAGCACGAGAACGAGAAGCTGAAGAAGTCGCCCTTGTTCGTCGCCACCGTCCAGGAGGTCACCGAGGAGGACGGCATAGTCATCAAGCAGCACGGCAACAACCAGGAGGCGTTGACCGAGGTTACGGAGGAGATGAAGGAGGACGTCGAACCCGGCAGCCGGGTCGCCGTCAACAACAGCCTCTCCGTGGTGAAGACCCTCGACGACGCCACCGACGTACGCGCCCGCGTCATGGAGGTGACGGAGACGCCGGAGGTCACCTACGAGGACATAGGCGGCCTCGGCGACCAGATAAACGAGGTACGGGAGACGGTGGAGATGCCGCTCACCGACCCCGAGCTCTTCGACGAAGCCGGCATCGACCCACCCGCGGGCGTGCTCCTGCACGGGCCGCCGGGGACGGGCAAGACCATGCTGGCGAAGGCCGTAGCCCGTCAGACCGACGCGACCTTCATCAAAATGGCGGGCAGCGAGCTCGTCCACAAGTTCATAGGCGAAGGCGCGCGGCTCGTCCGCGACCTGTTCGAGGTCGCGCGGCAGAACAGCCCGAGCGTGCTGTTCATCGACGAAATAGACGCGGTCGCGTCGAAGCGCACGGAGAGCAAGACCAGCGGCGACGCCGAGGTCCAGAGGACGATGATGCAGCTACTGAGCGAGATGGACGGCTTCGACAGCCGCGGCGACGTAAAGATAATCGCCGCCACCAACAGGTTCGACATGCTCGACCGCGCCATCCTCCGGCCCGGAAGGTTCGACCGTCTCATCGAGGTGCCGCTGCCGGAGACTGAAGGCCGGGAGCAGATATTCCGCATCCACACCCGCGACATGAACGTAGAGGACGGCGTCGACTTCGAGTCACTGGCGCGTCTAACCGAGGGCTTGAGCGGCGCCGACGTGAAGTCCATCTGCACGGAAGCCGGCATGTTCGCCATCCGACGCGAGGAGGGTACGGTGCGGCAGCAGGACTTCGTCGAGGCCTACGACAAGGTCAGCGAGGAGAGCGGAGGCGGCGAAGGCGGTCCTATGTACGCCTGAGACGACGGGAACGAATCCTTACCTGCCGTTTCGTTAACGACCTTCCAGGTGCTCCAGCGTCCGCAACGCCTTCACCGTCTCCTCTACGTCGTGGACGCGTAGCACGGACGCGCCCTTCGACGCAGCGACGAGGTTCGCGGCGAGCGTGGGTTCCAGCCTCTCGTCCTCCGGTACGTCGACGGCGTCGGTGAGGAACGACTTCCTGCTGCAGCCTATCAACACCGGGTAGCCGACGGAGGCGAGCTCGTCCGTCCGCCGCAGCAGCTCCCAGTCGCCGTCGCTGCCCTTGCCGAATCCGATGCCGGGGTCGAGGACGACGTCCTCCTCGTCGACGCCTGCTCGACGCGCCAGCAGGACCTTCTCGCTCAACCGGTCGAGCACGTCGTCGACGACGTCGTCGTACTCTGCTCCACCGGAGGGTTCGACGGGTACGTCGACGGAGTCCATGACGACGACGCGGCAGCCGTGGTCGGCGACGACATCCCTCATCTCGGGGTCGTCGAGACCGGTTACGTCGTTTATCCAGTCGGCGCCGGTGTCCAGGACGGCGCGCGCGGTCTCCGGGTTCCGGGTGTCAACGGATATCTCGGCGTCGACGTCGCGGTCGACAAGCGCCTCGACGACGGGGAGGACGCGTTCTATCTCCTCGTCCACCGGCACCGGTTCGGCACCGGGACGCGTGCTCTCACCGCCTACGTCGACTACGTCGGCGCCCTCGTCGACGACCTGGCGCACGCGTTCGTCGGCGGCTTCGGTGGAGTCGTACCTGCCGCCGTCGTAGAACGAGTCAGGGGTGACGTTCACCACCGCCATGACGTCGGTCGACCCATCGGAGGGGTTCACGGACGTGGTCGGGAGGTCCGCGTCTCCGGTGATTCTGCGATGGGCGGCGAGGCTGCCGGAGACGGCGGCGTCGACGTAGTCGCCGTCGTCGGAGTAAGCCATCGACGCTCCCGAGGCTTCTGCGGAGTCCTCCAGCTCCGAAGCCTCGTCGTCCGTCAGGTTACGGTGTCTGTGCGTCCGGAACACGGCCTCCGTGGCGTCCGAGCCGGGGTATCGGGAGAGCGCGTCCTCCGCCTCGGGCTCGCGGAGGTAGGACGCAGAGACCGCGTCGAAGCTCCATCTGCGGCGTGCTTCCCCTACTGTGAACAGAGAACCCGTGACGAGCACGTGGCGGCCGCTGGAGAGCGCGGCGGCGAGGGCTCTGGAGACGGATACGTGTGTCTCGGCGTCGACCCCCTCTCGTTCGAACGCTGACTCGAGCCGGCCGACGGGTGCGGCGCGGTCCTTCGCCGGCGAGGCGACGTGGACGGAGCCCGAGACACCTGTGATCTCCTCCGCCATCGCCTCGACGTCCTTGTCCGCCATCGCGCCGAAGACGACGGCTGCGTCTTCGCCGTAGACGTCGCGGTAGGTCTCCGCGGCGGCGGCACATCCCGCGGGGTTGTGGGCTGCGTCGAGCACGACCGCGGGGTCCTCGTCCACGACCTCGAACCGGGCGGGCCAGGTCGCACGTCGGACGCCTTCGCGGAGGTCGTCGGCCGAGACGCCCAGCTCGTCGAGGGCTGCGACGGCTACCGCGACGTTCCTCGCCTGGTGGTCGCCGACCAGCGGAGACGTCAGCTCGACGACGTCGCCGCCAACCTCGACATGGACGTTCTGCCGCGTCGGCTTTCGGTCGACGACGGAGTAGCTGTCGCCGGAGATCTCGACGAGCCTGCTGCCGCGTTCCCTGGACTTCTCCCCTAGGATGTCGAGCGCGGTCCCTTCGGCGCCGGTGACACAGACTCCGTCGAAGGGCACTACGTGGGCGACGTCCCGCGCTATCTCCTCGACGGTGTCGCCCAGGGTCTCCGTGTGTTCCAGCGCGACGTTCGTCACGGCGGAGACCCGTGGGCTGCAGACGCTCGTGGTGTCGAACCTGCCGCCAAGGCCGACCTCGAGCACGCCGTAGTCGACGTCGCGGCGGCTGAACTCGTACAGCGCCATGACCGTCGTGACCTCGAAGAACGTCGGCGGGTCGCCCTCCCGCTGCAGCGCCTCCACCGCAGGACGAATCTCCTCGACGAAGTCCCGCATCGCCGTCTTCCTAGTCTTCTCTCCGTCGACCCTGACGCGTTCGCCGACGTCGAGCATGTGAGGGGAGGTGTAGAGGCCGACGCTGTGACCGGCCGAGCGGAGGCCGGACTCGACGACGCGGGCGACGCTGCCTTTGCCGTTGGTGCCGCCGACCTGGACGGCCTCGAACTCCTCGTGCGGGCGGTCGACGGCCTCCAGAAGCCGTTCGGCGCGGTCGAAGCCAGGTTTGACGGTGAACCTGTCGAAGTCGAACAGGTAGGTGAGGGCCTCCCGCGGTGTCATCTCCGTCATGTTTCGTGCCTGAGCCCTGTTCTGTTCGTCACGTCTCGTTCAGTGTTTGAAGCACCTGGAGCCGGTGAACGTCATCGCCAGTCCGTGTTCGTCGCAGGCCTCCACCACCTCGTCGTCGTTGACCGAGCCACCTGGCTGCACCACGGCTTCGACGCCGGCTTCCGCAGCCTCGTCGATGTTGTCGCGGAACGGGAAGAAGGCGTCGCTGGCGAGCACCGTGCCCTCGACGGGTTTCTCCGCCTTGTCGCGCGCCAGACGTACTGCATCGACCCTGGACATCTGGCCGGCGCCGACGCCGACGGTCTCCCGTCCGTCGACGAGCACTATGGCGTTCGACCTCACGTGTTTCACGACCTTGAACCCGAAGACCATACCCTCTATCTCGTGCTCCGTCGGCTCCCTCTCGGTGACGACGTCGAGGTGGTCGCGGCCGATGTCGAGGTCGTCCCGCTGCTGCACCAGAGTGCCGCCTTCGACGTCCTCGTGGTGCCAGTCGTCACGTACGTCGTCTAGGGCGTCGGTCTCGAGCACCCGTAGCTTCTCCTTGTTCTCGAAGACCTCGAGCGCGTCGTCGGGGTAGGCGGGGGCGACCACGACCTCCTTGAAAGAGTCCGTAATCGCCTCCGCGGTGTCGGCGTCGCATCGGCGGTTGAGCGCTACGATGCCTCCGAACGCGCTCATCTCGTCGGTGGCGAGCGCGCGGTCGTAGGCGTCCGAGACGGAGTCGTCGACGGCGACGCCGCAGGGGTTCGTGTGTTTCACGACGACTGCGGCGGGGTCGTCGAACTCGCGGGCGACGGAGAGCGCGCTGTCGGCGTCGTTGTAGTTGTTGTACGACATCTCCTTACCCTGAAGCTGTCGTGCGCCGCCGACGGAGGCGCCGGAGAACGAGGGGTCGCGGTAGAACGCCGCCTCCTGATGGGGGTTCTCGCCGTACCGGAGGTCGACTTCCTTCGCCTCGGACTGCAGACGCGTCGAAGCGAGGCCGTCGTCGGCGTTCCTCACGACCTCGTCACCCTCTATCTCGACGTCTCCCTCCACGACGGCGCGGACGGCGCGTGGATAGGCGCGTCTCTCCGCCCTGGAGACGCGTTCTCGCAGGCTCTCCTCGGTGTCGTCGGCTTCGACGCGCACGGGCTCCTGCGCGACGCCGGCTCCGTCCGCTATCTCCTCGGTGACGACGTGGACGGTGCAGCCCGTGACCTCGACGCCGGCGTCGAGAGCCGCCTTCCAGGGGTTAGAGGTGCGGAACGCCGGGAGGAGCGAGGGATGTACGTTTAGCACGGTGCCGGAGTACTCGTCGAAGAACTCTCCCGAGAGGATTGGCATGAAGCCGTCGGCGAGCAGGAGATCGACTTCGTCGTCGCGGAGCCTTTTCAGCAGCTGTCGCTCTAGCTCGTCGTCGAGAATCGCGGTATGCAGGCCTTGTTCTTCGGCGCGGTCGAGCGCCGCTGCGTCGCGGTCGCTGTAGACGCCTGCGAACGAGGCTTCGATACGCCCCGCCAGTACCTCGTCGTGCAGGTGGAACAGGTTCTCTCCTTCCGAGGACGTCAGTCCAGCCAGTCGCATGAGGTTGTATGCGATGGAGAGAGGTTTCTACCTTCTGCTTTCGACGCAACCGCCTGAAACCCGACCTCACTCCGTCTTACGGAGCCGTAGCACGGATATCTCCTCGAAGAAGAAACGGTCTCGCGCAGCCTCGTCGACATCGAACCCGCAGTCTCTGGCGTGGCGTTCGAGGGCTTCGACGTCCGCGAGGCTGCTGGCCACGACGAGCGCGCGGCCGTCCTCCGTGAGCAGGCGAGGCAGGTCGTCGACGAAGGAGGCGGTGACCTCGATGCCCGTCTCGCCGCCCGACAGCGCGGAGTTCATGGCGTCATCGGGGGCGTCCTCCCTGTCGGGAAGGTAGGGCGGGTTGAAGATCGCGAGGTCGAACTCCGCGCAGACCGCCGACGCCAGATGGGTGCGGACCGCCTCCACGCCTCTGTCGCGCGTCCGCTCGATGGCGGCGGCGTTGACGTCGGTGCCGACCAACAGCGAGGCCTGGTTCTCAAGTCCTTCGGCGACGAACCCGCTGCCCACGCCGACCTCTAGAACGCGCTCCCCCCGCTCTATCTCCTGCCGCGCCGCGTCCAGAAGCATCTGACTGTCCTCGCGGGGCGGGTAGACCTCGCGGCCGTCATCTCCGGGAGAGACCTTCCGTCACCTCCACGTACTCCTCCGGCGACAGCTTGCCCGGCCGCTTGTTCAGAAGCCGCTCCGGCAGTCCGTCGACGTCGGATTCGTCGACACCGGTGATGTGAGTGGTGTTCCGCAGCGCGTTCCTGAGGGTCTTCCGTCTCTGGGTGAACGCCGCGCGGACGACGTCGAGGAACAGCTCC
>CAZXNG010000045.1:0-7990 GCA_964642065.1 uncultured Halobacteriales archaeon | reverse complement strand
TCGACGTGCTCGTGCTCGTCGAGGACCAGACCTTCCCCGGCTGCGTCATCGAGGCGCGTCCGGTCGCGCTGATGCGGATGGACGACGACGGCGAACAGGACGACAAGGTCATCGCCGTGCCGACCGAGGACCCACGGTTCGACGACGTGCAGGACGTAGGCGACGTCCAAGACCACGTGAAGGAGGAGATATCGCATTTCTTCGAGACCTACAAGGCACTCGAACCCGGGAAGGAGACCGAGACGCTGGGCTTCGACGGCAGGGACGAAGCGCTCGACGCCATCGAGCACTCGATGGAGCTGTACGACGAGAAGTTCGACTGACGTCCGAAGGGGCAGGACTTCGGCGTGCACCCCTCCGAGGCGAAAACTGGTTAAACCCTCTCCCCCTACCCTGTTCTAATGACCGAGACAGTGATATGGCCCGCTTACCTCGACTCCTCGAAGTCGCGGGGCCAGGGGAGACGCGTGCCCGAGGACGTCGGCGTCGACTCCCCGGACGCGAAGGAGATAGCGAAGGCGGTGAAGCAGGTGGGGTACGACTTCGAGTACGAGGCCGACAAACGGTACCCGAAGAGCTGGTGGGAGGACACAGGCCGCGTCACGGTCGATGCCGACGACTCGAAGGACGACGTCCTGCGCGCGGTCGCCGCCTACCTGGACGCGATGCGAGGTGAACAGTGAAAGAGAACGGCTGGGTGGACTTCCACAGCCACACATTCGTCTCCGACGGCGAGCTCGTGCCCTCCGAGCACACCCGGAGGGCGGAGGTTCAGGGTCTTTCGGCGGTCGGGATAACAGACCACGCGGACGCCTCCAACGTCGAGGACTGCGTCGAACGCGCGCTCGCGGCGAAGGAGACCGCGAACATCAAGATCTTCGCGGGCGTCGAGGTGACGCACGTCCCACCGGAGAAGATAGAGGACGTCGTCGAACGTGCACGGGCGGCGGGCGCAGACCACGTGGTCGCGCACGGCGAAACACCCGTGGAGCCGGTGAAGGAGGGTACCAACCGTGCGGCGATAGAGGCTGAGGTCGACGTTCTCGGACACCCCGGGCTGATATCGCGAGAGGCCGCGGCGCTCGCGGCGAAGAACGACGTCTACCTAGAGCTGACGAGCCGGAGGGGGCACTCGCTGGCCAACGGCCACGTCGCCAGGCTGGCGGAGGAGGAGGGCGCAGACCTCCTCGTCAACACCGACAGCCACCACCCCAGGGACTTCGTCGGCCGTGACCGCGCGGTAGAGGTGGCACGTCTCGCCGGACTTCCGAGGGAGAGCGCGGTGGAGGTCGTCGACGACAACTCGCGCCGGCTCGCGGAGCGATTACGGAGATGAAACGGCTCGGCGAGGTGGTCGGAGACACCGGAGGCGTCACGGTAGTCCGGTGTGAGCAAGGTTTCGAGCCGGAGTTCGACGCCGGGGTGTACGACGAAGGGCTCGACAGGGTCGGAGAGACCGTGGAGTTCTTCGGACCCGTCAACCGGCCGTACGCGCTGGTCGGTGACGGAGAGATGTCCGCGGAGGTCGGCGACGTCCTGTACCTGAACTGATCTAATCGACCCTGTGTGGTCTTCCAGACGGGGAACGTGCCACGATTCTATATATCCGAAGCCGTTATCTATTTAGAGAGCTGAAGGGGATGTAGATGGAGCGACGCAAGGTACAGGTCACGGGAGGCTCGACCTACACGGTCTCGCTGCCGAAGGAGTGGGCGGAGGACAACGACGTGGAAGCCGGAACCGAGCTCGCGATGTTCCCCCGCAGGGGTTCTATCGTAGCGGAGGTGCTGGACACGGAGGGCTCGAATACCGAGGGGGTGATGGACATCACCGACGTGGAGGGCGACCACCTCGTAAGGGCAGTGATAACGATGTACGTCGCGGGGTTCGACGTCATCAGGTTCGAGGGAGAACACATCACCGGCGAACAGAGACGGGTGCTTCGGGAGACGGGTCGACGGCTGTCGGGTCTCGAGGTCGTGGAGGAGACCCGTGACGTCATAACCTTCCACGAGCTCCTCGACTCCTCGGAGATCAGCCTACATCGGACGGTCTCGAGGATGAGGTTGATAGTCACGGGGATGTTCGAGGACGCCGTGTCGGCGCTCGTCGACGGAGACGAGGTGCTCGCGGAAGACGTGGTCGAACGCGACGACGAACCCGACCGGATGTTCG
This sequence comes from uncultured Halobacteriales archaeon, assembly GCA_964642065.1. GTDB lineage: Archaea > Halobacteriota > Halobacteria > Halobacteriales > Halorutilaceae > JAQZDA01. The sequence goes on along the minus strand of CAZXNG010000045.1, from coordinate 5,815 downwards.
CCATGGTGAACCGGATCTTCCGGGCGTCGCTCCGCGACCTCCGGTCCGTCGACGACCTCGACGTCACCCGGGAGGAGTGCTTCGACTACTACTCCGCAGCCCGTCAGCTGGAGCGAATCGCCGACCATTCGACGAAGATAGCGGAGGTCGCCGTGGATATGGATAGGACGCTGGACGACGAGGTCGCGGCAGCGGTCGAGAGCGCCAGCGACGCCGCCTCCTCCGTGGTCGAGGGTGCGCTCGAGAGCCTGCTGGAGGCCGAGAAGGAGGACGAGGCCACCGAGCTCGCGAACGACGCACTCGACTCGCTGCCAGAGGTCGAACGTCGCACCAAGGAGGCGGACAGGCTCGTACGGAGTCTCGAACCAGAGGACGCGCAGCTGATGGGTCTGGTCGTAGACAGCATAGGCAGGACGGCGGACTACGGCGCAAACGTCGGCGAGACCGCGTTACAGAGCGCCGCACCCGAGCTCTGAACGGTCACTGTACCTGCTGGGTCTGCGTGAACTCCACCTCGAAAGCGAAGGGACCGAACCTCAGTCTCGCTACGCCGTCCACCCTCATGTACATCTCCATCCCCGTGACGACGTCGACAGCGCTCGCACCCATCGCGGACGCGACGTCGTCTCTGGGAGCTTCGAACCGTGTGCCCCGGGTCGTCACGTTGCCGGGCTCGACCACTATGTCCCGCATATCCCCCTCACCTATCCTCTCGAATCCCTCGTCCGGTCGGCCGGAGACGTAGACATCGTACTCGACCACGTCGACGGAACCACCTATCGCGTTCATCGTGTTGTTCACGACGACGTCACCCCGGAAGACGAAGGTCTCTGCCGTGCTGTTGGCCTCGTCTATCCGCCAGTTCTCCGACTGCACTTCCGGAGTCTGGACGTCTCCCGACAGAACCTCCGACGCTGCCGCTGCGGGGTCGTCGACCACTACGTAGCCGGTGGAGACGGCGACTACGACGAGCAACGCTACGACTCCCACGAGAGCTGCGGCGGCGGTCAACACGCCTTTCAGAGCCATACCAGGGATACCTCCGAGCCACCTAAAAGACTGTCGGAGGTCAGCTTCCTGGTCAGAGGGCGAGCGCTCTCTCTACCGCCTGAAGAAACCCCTCGTAGCAGCGTCCTTCGACCAGCTCGTCGGCCGCGGCCTTCGCCGAATCGTCGGCGTTCGCCACGGCGTACGACCTCCCCACCACGTCGAAGATCTCGGCGTCGTTCTCGCTGTCACCGATGGCTACGAAGTCCTCGAGTTCCACGTCCAGCAGGTCGGCCGCTACCGCGAGCCCCGTCGCCTTGTCGACCTTCGGGCTCTTCACGTGATAGGCGTACCCCGTGTACACGACGTCGAGTCCGTGCCGCGCCGCCACCTCCTCGACCTGTTCACGTGGATGTTCCGGCGCGACCGCGGTCTCTGTCTCCCGCCACCTGTTGACGAGGTCGTGTCTTCCCCACCCCAGCGAACCGTGTTCTTCCGCGTACTCGTCCGCGAACCTGGTCGTCGCTTCCCCCTCGCCCTCGACACGTAGCTCCCCTGCTGCGTAAACTACTCCGCCGTTCTCCGCGACGGCGTTCAGCGGTACGCCTACGTAACGGGGTATCGACAGAGCGTTCGGCAGAACTTTTCCGGTGGCGACGACCACCTCGCCGGGCCAGGAACGGAGAGCGTCGAAGGTGTCTGGATGGAGCGCCGCTGTCTCCGTAGTACGAGTGAGGGTGCCGTCTACGTCTACCGCTAGATGGGGCACGTGGTTACTCGGGCTTCAGACCTTCTTCCTTGATCCTGAGGACGCTCTCTCCGTCGGGGAGGTTGGGGGCGTCGACGAGCTTGACGACGCGCTTGTCGTTCTTGCTCTTCCTGATGTACAGCCGGAACGTCGAGGTGTGACCGAGGATGTTGCCGCCGACGGGCTTCGTCGGGTCGCCGAACATCGAGTCGGGGTTCGACTGAACCTGGTTTGTGACGACGGCCGCGGCGTTGTGGAGGCTGGCTATCCGGAGGATGTCGTGCATGTGCTTGTTGAGCTTCTGCTGTCGGTCTGCGAGGTTGCCTCGGCCGACGTACTCGGCGCGGAAGTGCGCGGTGAGGCTGTCGACGGTGACGAGGCCGACGGGGAAGTCACCGTCCTTGAGGTCGTCGGCCATGTCCCGTGCCTTCTCCGCGAGCAGTATCTGGTGGTTGCTGTTGAACGCCTTCGCGACGTGGATGTGCTCGAGGAACGACGCTACGAGGTCCTCCATGGCGTCCTCGTCGTCTACGCCGCCGTCGATGTCTCGTCTCTCGAGCAGGTCCTCGAGTATCTCGTCGTCGAGGCCGCGCACCATCTGCCCGATTCGCTCTGGTCGAAATGTGTCCTCGGTGTCGATGAATATCGTGCTGCGACCGAGCCCGCCGTGTTCCTCGGGCAGCTGAACGTTGACGCTGAGCTGGTGGGTGAACTGGCTCTTTCCGCTGCCGAACTCCCCGTAGGTCTCGGTTATCGACTGGGTCTCTATGCCGCCTCCGAGGAGGTCGTCGACCTCGGGGACCAGGGTACTTATCTTGCCTATCTCGCTCCTGCGCTCCATCAGCTGGCTGCCTGTCTCGAAGCCCCCGACGTCGGCCTCCTGTCTTGCGGAGCGGATTATCTTCGACGCAGTCGAGTCCCCGATGCCCGCGCCCTCGCTGAGCTCGCCCGGGCTGGCGACCGCGATGGACTTGATGGTGTTGTACCCCGCTTCGTTGAGCTTGTCGGCTGTGGCGGAGCCGACCCCGCTGAGCTGTTCTAGTTCTTCTGCTGCGCTCATCTTGGTTCGCCGTTGACCTCCGCGTTGCATAAAGGTTCCCAGAGCAGTGGTCTTTCCGGAAATTCCGGTTACCGCTTCGGGTTAGGAAGAGCTTTTGTAGGGCCGTACACTACCATTAGGAACCGGAAATGAAGACGGTGCCCTGCCCCGAATGCGGAACCGAGATACCCCCCGAAACGGAGCTCTGCGACAGCTGCTACGCCGAAGAACTCGACCCCGTAAGCCTCCCCGACTCGCTGGAACTGGACGTCTGCAGCCGCTGCGGCTCCTACGACCTCGGAGACGGCTGGACCTCCCAGGACGAGGCCGTCCCAGAAGCCGAGCTCGTCCTCGAAGCCGTCGAACGCGCCCTCCAGGCACACGTCGACGCCCGCCGACCCTCCGTCTCTGTCGCCGCCAGACAGCTCGACCGCGACAGCTACGAGGTCGACGTCGACTTCACCGCGGAGGTCCGCGGCGAACGCGTGCAGGAGGACGTCACCGTGCCCGTCTCGATAACCCGCACCACCTGCACCACCTGCAGCCGGAGGTCGGGCGGATACTACGAGAGCATCGTCCAGGTGCGAGCTGAGGGCCGCGAGCCGTCCGAGGAGGAGGTCGAACGCGCGGAGGAGGTGGCGTACGCGGTGGCAGGCAGGGACTACGGAGACCGCGACACCTTCGTCACCAGGACAGAAGAGGTGCAGGGAGGTGTCGACGTCTACATGAGCACGTCGAAGGCGGGCAGGCAGGTGGCCGAGAGGGTCGCCGAGGAGTACGGGGGATCGGTCGGCGAGTCCGCGACCCTGGTGGGAGAACGGGAGGGTGACGAGGTCTACCGCGTGACGTACGCTGTCGAGCTGCCGGAGTTCGTCGCCGGCGACATCGTCGAGACAGAGGACGACGTCGTGCTCGTGGAGAACAACCGACGTGGCGTCAGGGCGACGTCACTGGAGACCGGCGACGGACGGACGTACCCCGATGGCCTCGAAGCCAGGAAGCACGGTGACGTAGACGACACCGAGGAGACCACCGTCGTCAGCCACGGCGACGTCGAGATACAGGTGCTCGACCCCGGGACCTACGACACCGTCACCCTGAAGCGACCGTCCTTCGTCTCGCCGTCGACGGAGGAAGTCGCAGCGATATCCACGGAGTCCGGCCTCTACCTCGTGCCACGGCGGAGGGGCGAGGAACCCAGCGACGCGTGACTTCGGCCGTTCGGGAACCCCCAGTGCTGGGCCGCAGAGATGTCTGAAATAAGAAGCCTTAACTCCGTGGTTCCTCCAACCTAACTCCACGAATGCTACCCCGGGTCGAAGACATAGACTACAGCCGCTACTCCTTCGGCCAGCTCGTCGCCGTTCCCGCCACCCTGTTCACCCTCGCCCTCCTGGTCCTCGCCGTCAGCTACGCCCTCACCGGTTCACCCGTCAGCCTCGGATACGAGTTCACGGGAGGCGTCAGCATACAGATAGAGGACGGGAGCACCGTGCAGGAGGTGCGGGAGGACTTCACCGGAATCGAAGGCGTGCCAGAGCCCGAGAACGTACGAAGCATCACGGGAGGCGCGGTCGTCAACTACGGCCCCCTGACCGACGACGAGCAGTCGGCGATAGACGACTTCCGCCGCGACAACTACCCCGACGCCAGCCTGTCCGCCGTCAGCGCCGCCTACGGTTCGTCGCTGCTGGTGCAGAGCATGGGGGCCGTCGCGTTCGCCTTCCTCCTGATGAGCCTGATAATCTTCGCCTTCTTCCGCACCTTCGTCCCCTCCGCCGGCGTCGTCGCCAGCGCCCTCGGCGACATGGTGGTGCCCATCGCGTTCATGACCGTCGTCGGCATCGACGTCTCGCTCGCCACCATACCTGCGATACTGCTGTTGATAGGTTACAGCATCGACAGCGATATACTTCTCACCAGGAACGTCCTGACGGGGAAGCGCCGGGAGTTCTACGACAACGTCCGCAGCGCGATGCGCACCGGTGTCACGATGACGACGACGTCGATGGCTGCGATGTTCATGATGGCGGTCGCGGCTCAGGTCTTCAACGTCTTCGTGCTCCGCGACATCGGCCTCATACTGTTCGTCGGACTCGCCACCGACCTCGTCAACACCTACATGATGAACATCGCCGTCCTCCGGTGGCACGTCTCGCGTCCACTGGGAGGTGAACTCTGATGAACTACGGTAGGCTGGCGAAGGACTGGCGTACATGGCTTCTGCTGCTGTCGCTGGCGTTCGCCGTTTTCGCCCTCGCTCCCACGGGAGCCAGCGACGGATACACCTCGCTGTCCTACGGTCTCGAGCTCGAGGGAGGCACCACCCTCCAGCTGGAGGCCGTGGGGTCGACGGCGAACGTCAACGGCCTCGAAGAGGACGAGGTAGGCACGTTACAGACCGAGCTCGTCGACGCGCTCGACGTCCCAGTATCCATCAGCCCGGTCGGCTCCGGCGTCGAAGAAGGCGTCGACGGTGAGATAGAGATCCGGGGCAACGTCTCCGAACAAGAGGTTCGGTCGGCGCTGGAGGAACAGGGGCTCGAGGTGGTGAGCGTCGAAGACAGCCTGAGCAGCGAGACGCTCGCCGACCTCCGGGACTCCATCGAGCTCCGGCTCGAGGAGCGGCTGGGTGCAGGTGCGGGAGCGACCGTCTCGGTACAGTCGAACGTGCTGACGGGCGACAGCTTCGTCGTCGTCGAGGTGCCCGGCGAACGCGAGGAGGACGACCGGCTCGTCGACATCATCCGGCAGGAGGGCAGGTTCGAGATACACGGAACCGTCGACCCCGACACCAACGAGACCCGCCTCATCGGACGCGGCGACGGCGTCATCCGGGGCAGCGTGTCCCAGCCCATCGAGGACGAAGACCGCGGCGAAGGCACCTACTACGTCTCCTTCAGGATGGACGAACAGACGACGCAGGATTTCATGGAGGTCATGAGGGAGACCGGCGGCGCGAGCACGGACGCCTCCGTCCGGAGAGACCATCCGCCCGTGATGTTCTTCGACGGAGAACGCGTCTTCAACGGCTCGCTCCA
>CAZXNG010000044.1:0-8074 GCA_964642065.1 uncultured Halobacteriales archaeon | reverse complement strand
TCGACACCCCGGGAGACGCCGACGAGGTCTTCGGCGGTATGGTGGAGTGACCTCCGTCGCCGGCTCCGGCGTCAGTCCCTGAGGTAGAGGTAATACGCGGTGACCGTGGCGACGGCTCCGGCGGCTGCCGCGAGCGCGAAAGCGATCTGGTACCCTGCTTCGGAGTAGACGCGGGAACCGGCCACGGTCTCCCCGGTCCAGTAGACGTCGAGCGCGGCACCCATCGCAGTCGGGAAGACTGCGGCTCCGACGAACGCGGCACCGTTCACCGTGCCGAGCGCCGTGCCGCTCGCGGTCGCCGAGTGTCTCTCCTTGACGACGGTGAGCGCGAGCACCAAGCCGCCGGTGAAGAAGCCGGCGACGAAGAACGCGGCTCCGACGACCGCTAGCGGTGGGTCTACGGTGACCGCGACCACGAGGTACGCCAGGGTGTAGATGGCGCCGGAGGCTACCATCAGCGGCTTCCGGACGCCGGTTCGGTCGGACAGCCGTCCGATTGCGGGGGGTCCGACGGTGAAGCCAACGCTCCCGAGCAAGACGTAGTACGACGCCTCCACGACGGAGGAGCCGTACACCTGGACGATGTAGGGCACGCCCCAGAGCCCGAAGACCGTGATGTTGACTCCTGTGGCGCAGAACATCACGAGTCCGATGACCCAGGTGTCCAGCCTCGACACTATGTCCTTCAGGTTGGAGAGCACGTCGGAGAAGGAGACCTCCGGAGGTTCCGCGACGCCGTCGACGGGTGGGAGGCCAGCGTCGCGCGGTGAGTCCCTGACGAACAGGTATATGGCGGCGGAGGCGAGGAGGCCGAACGACGCGAGCGCGAGGACGGCGGCCCTCCATCCGAGCGCGGAGACGAGGAGCGCAAGCGGCGCCGTCGCGGCGATGCCGCCGACGCCGGAGACCGCGACGGTGAATCCGCTCATCGCGGCGAACTCCTCCTTCCGGTACCAGTTGGCGCAGAACCTGAGGATAGCGATGAAGACCACGCTGGCGCCGACGCCCATTAAAAGCCGTCCAGCTAATGCTGCGGCGTATCCGTCGGCGAAGCCGAAGACGACCGCGCCTGCGTTCAACGTCAGCCCTCCCGCGGCGGCGGAGCGTCGGGCGCCGAACCTGTCGGCGAGGGCGCCGCTGAGTATCTGGAGTGGTGCGTAGACGTAGAAGAACGCGGCGTGGAGGTTGCCTAGCTCCGTCGCCGTCATCTCGAACGCACGCGTGAGGTCGTCGCTGAGGACGGCGGTGGAGAGCCGGAACAGGCTGACGAGCAGGTAGACTGCGGCGAGCAACAGCCATAGCAGCCACCTGCGGCGAGATGGATCTCTCCACGGGTTCATCGTTTCCGTGAAGTCGGGTTCCGGTGAAAGTAGTTACCTTTGTCGTCCACACATTCGACCCGTCACCGGTAGCTAAAACCGTCGTTTCAGCCTGCGACAGTTATTTTACCCGCCCAGTTTTACGTTCCCCACAGATGGAATCGGGAAGACGCGTTACGGCCGCCGCCGTCGCAGTGCTGTTGGCTATCGTGCTCGCGTCGGGGGGTGTCGCGGCTCAGGAGATACAGGTCGACGTCGCGGGTGAACAGGTTGAGGACGGAGACGAGGTCGACGTCTCGGAGGTCGACGTGGACCCGGACGCCGTCGAAGTCGGGGTCTCCGTGACCTCCGACTCCACGATAAGCACGGTCAGCATCGAGTACGACGGGAGGACGGAGTACTCCGCGGTCAACAGCGAATCCTACGTGACGACGACAGAGGTCGAGGTCGGGCTCGGTACGTCGCCGCTCACGGTGACCGCTACCGGCTCGGACGGAGACGAGGAGACCGTGGAGGTCACCCTGAGGAAGGACGCGACCACGGAGGCGGAGCTGCAGTCGCTGGTAAACGAGAGACAGCGCGACGTCGACGACCTGGAGGAGGACATACAGCAGCTTCAGGACTACGAGGACAACCTGTCGCAGGAGAACGACAGGTTAGAGGACGAGGTCGAGGAGCTGAGGCAGGAGGCGGAGAACGCGGGAGAAGGTCTGCCGGGCTTCACCGTCTCCCTGGTTCTGGCATCGCTCGCACTCGTGGCGGCTGTCAGAGCCCGCTAGCGCGGCGCGTGAAGGCGACGGCGGCGCACGTGGGGCTTCGAAGGATACATTAACGCGACCACCGTTTCTCCTGCAGGTTTCATGTCCGACGGAAGAGAGCAGGTAGAGGACGACTCGAAGCGGTACGAGCTCCAGCGCGTCATCGAGAGGCTCGACGACATGGAGGGGTCGGGTACGCAGCTCGTCAGCGTCTACGTTCCGCCGGACAAGCAGCTCAGCGACGTCGTCGCCCACCTACGTCAGGAGCACAGCGAGGCGTCGAACATAAAGAGCAAGAAGACGCGCACGAACGTTCAGGACGCGCTGTCGTCGATACAGAGCCGGCTCGGAGGCTACGACCGCACGCCCGACCGCGGTATGGCGGTCTTCAGCGGCGCCGTCGACGCCGAGGGCGGGAAGACCGAGATGGAGACGTTCGTCATCGACCAGCCGCCGCAGGAGATCCCGTCGTTCATCTACCACTGCGACAGCGACTTCGAGACCGAGCCCCTGGAGGAGATGCTGCGCGACAAGTCACTGTACCTGCTCGTCGTGCTCGACAGGAGGGAGGCGAACGTCGGCTGGCTGAAGGGCAAACGCGTCGAACCCGTGGCGAGCGCCTCCAGCCTAGTGCCCGGCAAGACCCGGAAGGGCGGTCAGTCGGCGCAGAGGTTCGCCCGCAGGCGACGTGAGGCCATCGACAAGTTCTACAAGGAGGTGGCGGAGATGGCGAACGAGGTCGGGGTTCCGAAGAAGGAGGAGGTCGACGGCGTGCTCGTCGGCGGTCCGTCGCCGACGAAGGAGGAGTTCCTCGACGGCGACTACCTCCACCACGAGCTACGGAACAGGCTCGTGGGGAAGTTCGACGTGTCGTACACCGACGAGAGCGGGCTGTACGAGATAGTCGACGCCGCGCAGGAGCAGCTCGCGGACCTCGAGGTGATGAAGGACAAGCGGGTGATGGACGACTTCTTCGAGGAGCTACGCGGCGGCAGCCTCGCGACCTACGGAGAAGACAAGGTCCGCCAGAACCTAGAGGCGGGCGCCGTCGACACCCTGTTGCTGTCCGAGGACCTCCGACGCCGAAGGGTCGAGTACGAGTGCGGCGACTGCGGTGCGACAGCGACGGAGAGCACGGAGTCGGGTGCACCGGACTCCATCGACTGTTCGGAGTGCGGCGGCCAGATGCAGCCGGTGGAGCAGGAGGACGTCGTCGACGAGCTCGTCGATATAGCGGAGCAGATGAGCACCGACGTCTCCTTCATATCCACGGATTTCGAGGAGGGCGAGCAGCTTATGGACGCCTTCGGCGGGGTCGCGGGCATACTCAGGTATCAGACCGGGATATAGAACTTCTTCCGGCAGATGTTCAGCGCGTCTCGTACACGACCTCGACGTTCGCACGCACCTCGACGGGTCCGGGGTCGACGGAGGTTCCGGCTGCGTCCTCCGACTCCAGGTAGGACGCCGACATCCTGACGGGGGAGACGTCGGTGTCGGCGGTGGAGACCGAACGGACCTCTCCCAGCGAGACGCCGCCGGCCTCGGCGACGGTTTCAGCGCGACTCCTCGACCTGTTCATCGCCTGTGCCAGCGCCTCGTCCTTCAGCTCGTCCCTCCGTTCCTGCGACAGAGTGAACCGTACGTCAGAGACGGAGGTCGCACCCGCGTCGACCGCGGCGTCTATAACCTCTCCCGCGCGGTCGACGTCGTCGACCGACACCGTGAGCTCGTGACGGGCGAGATGCAGGGGTTCCTCACGGTCTTCGGAGGGACTCCGCTCCTCCCGTATCGTGTAGTCCGTCGACCTGACGTCTTCCTCCGACAGGTTCATCCCGGTCAACGCGTCTCTCACGCTGGAGACGCCGTCCGCGACATCTCGTCGGGCGGCCGACGGGTCGGCGGCTCGCGCTTCGACGGCTAACACGACCTCGGCGGCGTCGGCCTCGGCCTCGGTCGACGCGTCCGCGGTGACTCTGACGAACTCGTCCTCCCCGCTGTCGGTCGCCGTGGCTCCGGCGGCCACGAGAGCCACCGCCATCAGTATCGCTCCGGCGACGAACGCCGCAGCAATCTTCTCGTTCGACATACAGGTCGGTGTAAGACAGCGGTGTAGTTATACGTGACGTAGGCTGAAACCGGCTTTTCAGCTAACCGTACGTTTACCAGTCTCGCGCCGACTGCTACGGCACCGCCGAAGGCTTTTCACGTGAGCATCCGAAGGTACCGAGAAGATGCCTGCGCTGGAGGACCCGTTCGAGATAGGTGGTCTGGAGGTGCCGAACCGCCTGTACCGCTCACCTCTGCTGGAGTGCGCGGGCAACGGAGACGACGCACCGGAGGTGCTCCGGCGGGAGCTGGAGCCCGCGGCGGCCAGCGGCGTCGGGCTGATATTCCAGGGCGCGACCATCGTCACCGCCGAAGGCGGCTGCGCGGCACCCGGCATGACCCGTGTCCACGACCCGGACTTCGTCTCCGGGCTCGACGTAGTCACGGACGCGGTGCACGACCACGGAGGACGGATATTCGTACAGCTGGAACACGGCGGCCTCCGTTCTATGGAGACCTGGCACCGGGGGTACGGTCGCGAACACCCCGACGTTCGGCAGCTCGCGCCGTCGCCGCTGCCACCGCTGATGCAGGCCGCCGACCGCGCCGGCTTCCTCGACTACGACGTCCACGTGCTCTACACCGACGAGGTCTACGAGCTCGCCGAACGGTTCGGAGAGAGCGCGGGCTACGCCGTCGACGCCGGATACGACGGGGTCCACCTCGTCGGCTCCAACATGGGAATCGTCCAGCAGTTCCTGAGCCCGTTCTACAACCGACGAGACGACGTCTTCGGCGGCTCCGAGGCCGCGCGGACGAGGTTCCTCGAGCTGGTCTACCGGCGGATACGCGACGAGGTAGGGCCGGAGGTACCGGTGGTGACGAAGGTGCCGGCAGAGACCAACGCCCCACCGATGTTGCGCCGCCGTATCTCGTTCGACGAGGGCGCCCGGATAGCGGAGCGCGCGGTCGACGTCGGCTTCGACGCGGTCGTCCCGACGGAGGTGTCGACGTTCTGGGACGCCAGCCTCGTGAAGGGCAAGTTCCCCGAGCGCGCCTGGAAGGACGAGGAGTTCCAGGAGGGGTACTTCGAAGCCTTCGGATCGGGCGGCCGCGCCCGGCTGGTGTCTCTCCTCAACCGTCTGGAGGCGCTCGCCTACGACTTCGAGCCCGCGTGGAACGAACGGTTCGCCCGGGAGGTCCGCCAGCGCGTCGACGTACCCGTGCTGCAGGAGGGCGGGATACGCGGCCGAGGGGAGATAGACCGTCTGCTCGGAGACAGCTGCGACGCGGTCGGGATGGGGCGTCCGTTCTACGCCGAACCCCGCCTGGGTGAACGGCTGCTCGACGGCGAGGGTGACGCAGAGGTGGCGTGCGAGAGCTGCAACAACTGCACGGTGCCGCAGGTCACGGGCGCGGACGGAAGATGCAGGACGCCCGACGTTCTGGAGAAGGCTGGCAGGCTACGCAAAGAGATGGACGAGGCGTCTGCGGACGGAGGGACGTAGCTACCTCGAGCCCGTGACGGCTGCCTCTGCTCTCTCCGCAGCGAGCGGCGTCAAGAGCACGACAGCGGTGGCGGCCGCGTAACCCGCGGCTGCGGCTGCCTCCGACTCCAGCACGCCGTCGGCCAGGAACTGTATCGCGACGACGAAGGGTAGCGCGACGGAGGCGACGACAACGGTGGTGCGGGGTGCGGCGTCCGCAGACAGGAGGCGGCTCCCGAGGTACCACCACACCAGGAGGCCGGCCGCCGATGCCCCCACGGACAGCCCGACGTAGTACCTGTTGCCGGCGGCGACCGCGGCGACGGCGACCGCCAGAGCGAGTCCGAACAGCGCCTCGGGACGGTCGAAGACGCGCTGGACCGCTGCGACGTAGACGACTCCGACGGCGACGCCGGCGACGACGTCTCCGGGGTAGTGGACGCCGAGGACGACGCGAGAGACGGCTACCGCCGCCACCGTAACGGCTGCGACAACGTAACGGCTGCGACGATCGAGCGCGTCCATCTGTCCAGCCAGAAGCAGGTAGACCACGGTGGCGCCAAGCGCGTGTCCGCTGGGGAAACCGTAGCCGTCGGCGGCTAAGAGAGCGACCTCGTCGGGAGGACGCGCTCGCGCGAAGACGCCCTTGAGGCCGACCAGCAGAGACAGACCGCCGAGTCCGGCGCCGGCGACGTACGCGCCGTCGCGTCGGCTGACCCCGAACCAGTAGAACAGGCTGATAGCGGCTATCAGAACCACTGGGTCGCCGAGATGGGTGACGTACCTGCTGAGTTCGACGGCGAAGTCCGGAAGCAGCAACCGCACGGCTTCGATGCCGGAGACTTCGAACAGCACGCGACCGGATACGGCCTCGAAGGAGAAAACGTCCTCGAAACCCGGCGACTGCGTAGCACAGCTTATTTGAATGCACGCCGTTAGAAGCAGGTAGATGGACGAAGAGTTCCCGGAATACGTAGACGTCGACTACACGGACGGAGAAGGCGAGTCGCCCGACAGCTACCCCTCCATCGACCACAAGATAAAGAAGGCGGTCGAGGTGACGAAGAAAGGGCTCGAGGAGTACAGGAACCCCGCGGTGATGTGGACGGGCGGGAAGGACTCCACGCTGACGCTGTACTTCATCCTAGAGGTGGCGGAGGAGTACGGCCTCGAGAAACCGCCCGCGGTCTTCCTCGACCACTTCCAGCACTTCGACGAGCTCATGGAGTTCGTCGAACGTTGGGCGGACCGATGGAATCTCGACGTCGTCTACGCCCGCAACGACGACGTCGGCGTGCTCGCCGACGAACCCGGCGACGAGATACAGGTCGAGGACCTGAACGAGCACAACCGGCACCACGTCCGCGAGATACTCGAGTACGAGGACGACTCGTTCCCGTTCCTCCTCGACACCTATGTAGGAAACCACCTGCTGAAGACCGTGCCCCTCAACGACGCCATAGAGGAGCACGGCATCGACGGCATCATCTCGGGGGTGCGGTGGGACGAGCAGGAGGCTCGCGAGGACGAGACCTTCTTCTCGCCGCGGCACGACCCCGACATCTACCCGCCACACGACCGTATCCAGCCGATACTCCAGTTCGCGGAGCCCGACGTCTGGGACGCGTTCTGGAACTACGTCGTCCCCGACACCGTCGACGCGTACCCGAACGACGGCTACGTGCCGCAGGGAGCCGACGACCTGCCGGAGGGCGTGGAGAAGGAGGACGTACCGGTGTCGCCGAAGTACTTCGCGGGCTTCCGCTCCCTCGGAAGCGAGGTGTCGACCGACAAGTCCGCTGACGAGCCGGCGTGGCTGCAGGACATGGAGAACACGACGGAACGCGCCGGCAGAGCACAGGACAAGGAGGACCTGATGGAGCGGCTGCGCGACCTCGGGTACATGTGACGTCCAGGTATCCCCGCTGTTCACCGGTTCCGTAACTGATTTCACCGGAACCCCCCACCCTAGGGTATGGGACTGTTCGACAGGTTAGGCGGCGACGGCGGTCGCGTGGCGTTCCTCGGAGTCGACGGCGTGCCGTTCGAACTCGTCGACGACCACCCCGACGTCTTCCCAAACCTACACGAGATAGCGGACGAAGGCGCGGGCGGCCGGATATCATCTATCGTGCCGCCGGAGTCGAGCGCCTGCTGGCCCTCGCTGACGACAGGAAGGAACCCGGGCGCCACCGGAGTCTACGGATTCCAGGACCGCGAACGCGGCAGCTACGACACCTACGTACCCCTGTCCCACCACGTGGAAGCCGAACGCGTATGGGACCGCGTCACCGCGGAGGGACGTGACGCCACGGTGCTCAACGTACCCGTGACGTTCCCTCCGAGCGACGACGTCCAGCGGATGGTGTCTGGCTTCCTGTCCCCGTCGGTAGAGGACGCCGCGAGCGACGACGACGTGCTCGCGGTGCTCAAGGACCACGGCTACCGCGTCGACGTCGAC
>CAZXNG010000043.1:1483-8313 GCA_964642065.1 uncultured Halobacteriales archaeon | reverse complement strand
CCCGGAGCGGGATTTGAACCCGCGTCACAACCGTGACAGGGTTGTATGATGGGCCCCTACACCATCCGGGCTCTGCGGTTCGTCGTAGGCCGAGGCCGTGCATAAGTCTTACCAAACCCCGCGACGTGTCCGTGCCGGCGACAGGGTTACCCGTCGGCCGTCCGTAGAGCCCGCATGGGAGAGAAGGAAGGGAAGAAACACGACAAGGACCGCCGACGCGAGGAGAGCGACACCATGCACGACGCGCGGAAGGACGTCGCGCGGCAGCGCGGCGACGAGGACGCCGACGACGAACCCGAGGAGCTCCTAGACGACGGGACGAACGAGCTGGAGGAGAGTCCGGACGACGGCGCGGACGACTCCGGCGTAGCGGCGGAGTCCGACGGCGATTCAGAAGACCAATAGGCGGGGCCTTCGAACGCGGCACATGGAGCTATCTGCGGACGACTACGCGCTGGTGGAGGAGGAGCTCGGCCGGCCGCCGAACGCCGCCGAGGAAGCGCTGTTCGTCAACCTCTGGAGCGAGCACTGCGCCTACCGGTCGAGCCGACCTGCGCTCGCCGAGCTGCCGACCGACGCCGACCACGTCGTGGTGCCGCCCGGCGACGACGCCGCCGTCGTCGAGCTCGACCCCGACGGCGACTCGGACGCGTTGCTGGCGCTCGGCATCGAGAGCCACAACCACCCATCCTACGTCGACCCCTACGACGGCGCCGCCACCGGAGTCGGCGGCATCGTCCGCGACATCCTCTCGATGGGTGCCGAACCCATCGCCCTCCTCGACAGCATCTACTTCGGCGACTTCAGCCGCGAGAAAGCCCGCTACCTGTTCGAGGGAGTCGTCGACGGCATCAGCGACTACGGCAACAGCATCGGAGTCCCAACCGTCGGCGGTCAGACCTACTTCGACGACAGCTACGACGGCAACCCCCTCGTCAACGTCATGTGCGTCGGCGTCGTCGACGAAGACGACCTGCTGACCGCCGACCTTAAGCAGCCGGGCAACCGGCTCGTGCTCGTCGGCGCCTCCACCGGCCGCGACGGAATGGGGGGTGCGTCGTTCGCGAGCGAGGACCTCGGTGAGGAGGCGGAGAGCGAGGACCGGCCGGCCGTGCAGGTCGGCGACCCCTACACCGAGAAGCTGCTCGTCGACGCCACAAGGGAGCTTCGGAGCCACGTCGAAGCCGCCCGCGACCTCGGCGCCGCGGGGCTGAGCGGCGCGTCGAGCGAGATGGCGGCGAAAGCCGGGCTCGGCGCCCACGTCGAGCTCGACAGGGTCCACCTGCGGGAAGAGGATATGCAGCCGTGGGAGATACTGCTAAGCGAGAGCCAGGAGAGGATGCTGTACGAGGTAGAGCCGGAGAACGTCGACCGGGTGCGGGAGATAGCGGAGAGGTACGACCTGGAGTCCAGCGTGGTCGGAGAGGTCACGGACTCCGGCAGGTACCACGCGACCTACGAGGGCGAGACGGTGGTCGACCTGCCGGCGGAGTTCCTCGCGGACGGCGCACCCGTCCACGACCTCGAACGCGAGGAGCCGACGGAGGAGGACGTGGAGACTCCGGAGCTCACGAGGGAGAACCTTCTGGACGCCATCTCGGATCCGAACGCGGCGTCGAAGAAGTGGGTCTACCGGCAGTACGACCACGAGGTCCAGACCCGCACCGTCGTCAAACCCGGCGACGACGCCGCGGTGCTCGACGTCGACGACAGGGGACTCGCGCTGTCCGCGGGATGCGACAGCAGAAGGGTCGCGGCTGCGCCGTACCGCGGTGGCCGCGAGGCGGTGTTCGAGAACGCCGTCAACCTCGCGGCAAAGGCGGCGACGCCGCTCGCCGTCGTGAACTGCCTGAACTTCGGCAACCCCAAACGGCCCGAGATATACGGGGAGTTCCGCGGCGCCGTCGAAGGCCTGGGAGACGCGGCGCGCGACCTCGAAGTACCCGTCGTCGGCGGCAACGTGTCGCTGTACAACGAGAGCGAGGAGTTCGGCAGCGCGGTCGACCCGACGCCCACCGTCGGCATGCTAGGCGTCGGAGACGTCGACACGCCACGGTGCTCGCTCGACGACGTCGCCGTGGGGACTCCGCTCCATCTCCTGGAGGTCGAGCAGTCGCGTTCCTCGCTCGAACGGGCCGCCGACGTCTGCTCCAGGGCGGAGGCGAGCCACGACGTCTCGACCGGTGGACTCGCGGTCGTTCTCGCCGAGATGGTCGGTGAGAAGGGGGTGTCGGTGGAGGTCGACGACGTCGACGTCTTCGACTCGACGCCCGGAAGGATAGTCGTCGCGGGCGACCTGGAGGAAGGCCGCAGGATAGGCGAGGTCGTGGACTCCGGACTCATGCTCTCTACCTCTACCGCGGACGTCGAGCTCTCGTCTTCCGAGATAGAGGAGGCACGGGGTTCTCTCGAGAGCGCGATGTGACCGTGGTTTCCGTCTGGCAGTCGGAGCTCGACAGTGAACGGTGTCGGCGGATAACGTGAGTTATATGCGGACGCCCGAGTTATCCGGTGGTATGGCATTCGAGAAGGGAGACGCTGTCGTACTGCGAGACGAACACCACGAGAAAGACGGCGAGGAGGGAGAGGTCGTCGAGGTCAGCGAGACGATGTTCGGCGACGAGACCTACACCATCGAGGTCGACGGAACCCGTGTCGCGGGTCTCGGCGAGGGACAGCTCGACGAGGCGTAGATTCGTTCCAGCCCAGGTTCTAGCTCGGTCAGCTCTCTGCGGAGCCTTCGTACTCCTGTTCCGCGAGCCGGAATATCTCGCTCGCCGATCTCAGGGTCTCGTAGTCCTCGCTCGCCGCCGCCTTCTTCAGAGCGTCCGTCGGCGTCGACAGCAACTGGTTCACGATGGACTGCGTGAGGTCGTCGACTATCTCCCTCTCCCTCTCCGACAGACCGGTGCCGGTTTCGAGCTTCTGCAGCGCCTCACGCGTCTCCCGGCTCCGTATCTCCTCCGCCCGACGGTATATCTCCGAAAGCATCTCCATCGCCTGCTCCTGCTTGAGCTGCTCCTCCAGAACCGCTATCTCCTCGTCTATCATCTCCTCGACCTCGTCGGCGGCGTCGAGCCGCCTCTGTATCGAGCTGTCGCTGACGTCCGAGAGGTCGTCTATGTCGACGAGGTCGACGTCGTCGTGTTCTCCGGCTTCGGGGGCGACGTCCCGGGGGTTCGCGAGGTCCATCACGAGGACGTCGTGTCCCGCGACGTCGTCGCCGTCGAACACAAGGTGGGGTGCGCTGGTCGCGGTGACGACCACGTCGACTTCGGAGAGATGTCGGCCGAGCTCGTTGAACTTCACGGGGCTGCCGCCTATCTCCTCCGCGAGCGCTTCCGCGGTGTCGTAGGTCCTGTTGGCGACGAGTATCTCGTCGTACTCCGCCTCGCGGGACACGAGGGCCTTCGCGACGAGCTCCCCCATCTCTCCGGCTCCGACGACAGCTACGCCGACGTCGTCGAGGCTGCCGAGGTGGTCGCGAGCCAGGTCGACGGCCGCGCTACCCATCGACGCGTTGCCCTCGTTGACCGCGGTCTCGTCGCGGGCTCTCTCGCCGAGGTGGATGGCTTTCAGCACCGCGGTGTCGAGGGTTCCGCCGAGGCTGCCGTCGTCGCAGGCTTCGTGGTAGGCGTCGCGGAGCTGGCCGAGTATCTCGTCCTCGCCCACCACCATGCTCTCCAGGCCGGAGGCGAGACGCATCAGATGTCGTACCGCGTCCGGCCCCTCGACCTCCTCGGCGACGCCGGTGCGGACGTCGTATCTGTCGACGAGGTCGTCGAAGACCTCGGCATCGTCCTCCACGGAGGCGTAGAACTCCGCGCGGTTGCAGGTCTGCAGCACCAGCGCCTCGTCGGCACCGAGGTCAAGGAGGCGGCTCCGTAGCTCTGGAGCGGGTAGACGGCATAGCTCCTCTATCTCGGATATCTCTGCTCTCTTGTGCGTGACCAGGAGGCCTCTTATCTCGTTCATCTAGACGGGTCACCCGTAGATGCGCCCGACGGAGGGAAGGACGGAGCAGGACCGGAAGTGGTCTCGGACGTCGGACGGACTGTATCCATGTAGAACCATATCCGTCTGCGAATTTTAAATCTGTCGAACGCGGTAACCCCGAAAAGGCAGAGTTTATTATCCATCCACGACCCCAATAGTCCCATGCTACCGGGTCTCATGAACATCCTTCGTCCCCCGGACTTCGTCTCTCTGATGAACGCGGGCATCGGCTTCATCTCTATAATAGCGGTCGCGTACGGCGACTTCACGATGGCCGCGAGCCTCATCCTGGTGGCGGCCATCGCGGACGGCCTCGACGGCGTCGTCGCGGAGTACACGGAGTCCGGCCCTCTAGGAGTCGACATCGACAGCCTCGGCGACTCTGTCTCCTTCGGACTCGCGCCGGCGTTCCTCGCGCACTACGTCACCCGGGACACAGCGGTCCACGTCGGAGACCACGAGGTCAGCCTGGTGATTTCCCTGGTCCCGATCTTCTTCACGCTCGCGGCGCTCACCCGTCTCGCCGCCTACAACGTCAAGGACGCCGAGACAGGAGGGTTCACCGGGGTGCCGTCGACGCTCGCAGGCGTCACCATCGCGACCTTCTACCTAACGGGCCTCCACGAGACCCTAGGCTTCGACCCCGGCGTCGCCCTGGTAGTGCTGTCGGTGGCACTGGCCTACCTCATGCTCGTGGAGATACAGTATCCGGAGCTCGACAGGAACCACGCGATGGTTATGGGGGCTCTCGTCGCCCTGGCCTCGCTGTTCCCCGACGCCTTCGGCTCGGTCTTCGCCTACGCACTGCTGTTCTTCCTAACGGTGTTCCTGCTGGCAGGTCCGAGAATCTACGACCTCGACATCGCCTGAACCGCCCTGTTACGGGGTGATAGAAAAGGTGTCTCTCCGATTATCGGGGGCTTTGCTTCAGATGACGCGGTTCTGGAGGTAGTCGAGGTGCTTGGCGTTGTAGACTATCTGGACGTGGTCCTCCGTCGGAGATGCGATGCATGTCAGGCGGACGTCCCTGTCCTCTATCTCCTCGTCGCTGAGGATCTGCTGCATGTCCATCTCGACCGCTCCGTCGTAGATGATGCCGGCGCAGTTGGCGCAGGCTCCCGCGCGGCAGCTGAACGGCCAGTCGAAGCCCTCGCGCTCCGCCGCCTCGAGGATGTACTCACCCTCGAAGACCTCGAACTCGCCGTAGTCCTCCTCGCCCAGGTCAGCGTCAGCCGCCTTCTCGAAAAGGTCGCCGTCTTCCATGTCCCAACCCTGGTCCTCCACCGCCTCGTAGTTCAGGTACTCGACTGTCGCCATATCGTAGGCTTGAGTAGGAACTGGTTTAGAGGTTTCCGTTTGACGCGTCCTCCGGCCGATGCCCCGCAATCCTTTTCTTCGGTCGCCGGCTTCCTACACCATGCTCTGGACGGAGAAACACGCGCCCTCCCGTCCGTCCCAGCTACCCCAAGAGGAGGTCGAACGCCGGATAGAGGGTCTGGTCGACGACGGCGTCGACCTCGTGCTCTACGGCCCCGAGGGCGCGGGGAAGTCCGCGGCCGCCGGCGTCGTCGGCGTCGACTTCGTGCTCAACGCATCGGACTTCTTCGGCATGACGAAGAACGAGATAACCGAGGACCCGCGGTTCCGGGGCTTCGTCTCGTCGAAAAGAGCTCGCGAGTCCTCGAAGGCAGACCTCATCAACCACGTCCTCAAGGAGGTGGCGGCGCAGTACGTCGGCGAAGGCCGGAAGACCATCCTCGTCGACGACGCCCACGAGATGCGGAGGGATTTCCAGCAGGCTCTTCGTAGGGTGATGGAGACGTCGGAGGCGCGGTTCGTGCTCACCACGAGATCTCTTTCGGCGTTGATACCCGCCATAGAGTCACGCTGCTACCCCGTGCAGGTCCGCGCTCCCACGGTCGACGAACACGTCGAGGTGCTACGGGATATCGCGGAAGCGGAGGACGTCGTCTACGAAGACGCCGGCCTCAGGTACCTGGCGAACGCCGCCGACGGCGACCTACGAGAGGGCGTGCTGTCGCTGCAGGCGGCTGCCGCACGGGGGGACGTCGACATAGAGACCGCGCACGAGGTCGTCGAAAACGCTGGCTCCGACGTCGTCGAGGAGATGCTGGAGGACGCACGGGAAGGCCGCTTCGACGACGCCGTCGACGCTCTCGACGAGATGATGATCGACGAAGGGATGGACGCCGACGAGGTGCTGGAGAGGGTGCTGGAGGAGACGGAGAAGTACGACGACGGGCTGGCCGCCGAGGTGGCGACGAAGGTGGGGGAGGTGGAGTTCGCCGCCGCCGACGGCGCCAACGAACGTATCCATCTGGAGAGGCTGCTCTCTAGCATGTAGAACGAGGTCCGTGTCTCCCCGTGGTCGAACGGTGGTGCGCACACGATTATACATTTTTGGAAGAGAGACCGTCAAATTAAATACCTTCTGGGCGTTATAGTTAGTTGGCTCCAATGAGTACGAACCTCACCGGCATCGACGGCGACGAGATAATCCGGAGCACGCTCGAGGAAGGAGGCGGCGACGTCAGCGTGCTCCAGGTGCCGCCGCGCGTCCTCAGCAGATACGTCAGGATAGCGAAGGAGGAGAGCGACGAGATCGAACAGATGCGGGTGCTCGCACACGTCGACACCGTCAAAGCCGTGATGGACGACTTCCTCACCGCGAGCGCCGTGAGCGACCTCGTCGCGGAGGGCAAGGTCGAGCTCCTTACCACAGAGGACGAGGTGGAGCGGAGCGTGGTGCTCGTCGGCGACTCCGCCGTCGTCAGCTACGTCGACTTCGACGACGCCGTCGGTGCCTTGTGGTC
>CAZXNG010000043.1:0-1473 GCA_964642065.1 uncultured Halobacteriales archaeon | reverse complement strand
CGAGCTCCTCGACACCTGCCTAGAGTTCTTCGAAGAGGCGTGGAGCGAGGGGGACGACTTCAACATAAGGACTCCGCCCATGACGGAGGTCAGGAACAGCCTCCGCGAGGAGATAGGCGAGGACACACAGCGTGACTTCTGCGACATGCTCGAGATCCTCGAGTCCGCGAAGGGCGACGGAACCGGAGTGGACGAGATAACCGTCGCGCTGGTCGCGGCCGCCCGCAACGAGATACTGCTCTACGACATCTCGAAGTGGGGTGAGGACTCCGGAGTGGCCTCGAAGGCGACGTTCTCGCGGAAGAAGACCGAGCTGGAGGACTCAGGGCTCATCGACACCGAGAACGTCCCCATCGACATCGGTCGACCGCGTCTCAGGCTGAAGTTCGAGGACGAGAGCCTGCACAACGCCCCCCTGGAGGAGGTCGTCGAAGCGGCGAAGGACGCCGTGAACTGAACCAGGTCCGTCGAACTGACTCGGTTGGCCCGATAGGTCAGTTTCCTCCGTCGTCTTCCCAGTAACCGACGTCGTCCTCTAAGCGGTAGTAGCCGTGCACGGGACGTTCGTCTCGTCCGCCGGGTGGGGAGCCGACGAACACCCCTATCTTCTCCATCTCGGGGTAGACCGTGACGTCGGGTTCGTTCATGGTGGAGACCGCGAGGATTTCGAGCGGTTCGTCCCCCGTGTTCACCACCTGGTGTCCCCCCGACTCGTCTGCCGGCAGGACCACGTAGTCGCCCTCCTTCAGCTCGGACTCCCCACTCTCGTGCCGCAGGACTCCGGACCCCTCCAGCACGTACAGGGCCTCCTCGTTCGCCGTGTGGTAGTGGTACGGCCAGGAACGTCCGTCCGGCGGTATCTCGTACAGGCTTGCTCCTAACTCGTCACCGTCCGCAGCGTTCCCGAGCTCGCGACGGCTGAACGATGAACCACCCCGGTCGTACTCCTTCCCCTCTACATCTTTCTCGTTGACCTTGTGCATACCAAGGCGTTCCGGATGATGGGACTTGAATGCCTCGTCCCACTCCGACGTAGAACTATGTTAGCCCTTGATGTTCGCTACCGGTAGCATCCGCGCAACCCGCGTCCCTATACCCAGGTCGTGGGACACCCGGATTACCTCGTCGACGTCCTTGTACACCCCGGGGGCTTCCTCGGCGACGGTGGCACCGGACTTCGCCTTCACGTAGATGCCCTCGCCCTCTAGCTCGTCCTGTATGTCGCCGCCCCAGTAGTCGTTCTTCGCCTGGGTGCGGGACATCAGCCGGCCTGCGCCGTGGGCGGTAGAACCCCAGGTGAGGTCCAGCGAGCCGTCGCTGCCGGCGAGCACGTAGGAGTGCGCGCCCATGCTCCCGGGAATGATGACCGGCTGTCCGACGTCGCGGTACGCGCTTGGCACCTCGGGGTGACCGGCGGGGAACGCCCTGGTCGCCCCCTTCCGGTGGACGAACAGCTCCCTGTCCTCGCCGTCG
>CAZXNG010000042.1:0-8317 GCA_964642065.1 uncultured Halobacteriales archaeon | reverse complement strand
CGGACGAGGGCACTCCGGTTGACGTCGCTCCAGGCGACGTAGATGGGTGCTTCGTAGCCGGGTACGAGGCGTTTGTAGCTGTTGACGGTGGGGTTGGCGACGGCGGCGACGGCTTCCGCGTGGTCGAGGATGCCGGCGAGGAAGCTGTAGGCGGTGTCGCTGAGGTTGAACTCGTCGTCCTCGTCGTGGAAGGCGTTCTCTCCGTCCTCGAACAACGATAGGTGGGTGTGCATGCCGCTGCCGTTGATGTGTGCGATGGGTTTCGGCATGAAGGTCGCGTGGAGGTCGTGCTGTGCGGCGACGGCACGGACGACGGCGCGGAACGTGGCAACGTTGTCCGCGGTGCTGAGGGCGTCGTCGTACTTGAACGATATCTCGTGCTGTCCCTCCGCGACCTCGTGGTGGCTGGACTCGACCTCGAACCCCATCTCCTCGAGACCGAACACGATGTCTCGTCGTACGTCGCTGGCGAGGTCCTTGGGTGCGAGGTCGAAGTAGCCGCCGGCGTCGTGTGTCTTGGTGGTGGGCCGGCCTTCTTCGTCGTGTTCGAACAGGAAGAACTCGGGTTCGGGGCCGGCGTTGACCGTGTAACCCATCTCGTTCGCGAGGTCGAGGGTGTCCTTCAGCACGGTGCGGGGGTCGCCAGCGAATGGTTCGCCGGTCGTGGTGTCGATTACGTCGCATATCATCCTCGCGGACGCCCCGTCCTCTCGGTCCCGCCACGGCAGGACTGCGAAGGTCTCGGGGTCGGGCTGGAGTCGCATGTCGCTCTCCTGTATGCGGACGAAGCCTTCGATGCTGCTTCCGTCGAAGTAGATGCCTTCGTCCATCGCCTTCCCCGCCTGGTCCGCGGGTATCGAGACGTTCTTCACCACTCCGAGGATGTCCGTGAACTGAAGCCGGAGGAACTCCACGTCCTTCTCCTCTATCTCCTTCAGAACCTGCTCTTGACCGGTCATAGTCGGCCCTCGCGTCGTTCTAGATGTGCGTCAACTCGTAACATGGCGCTGGTACAGCCGAGGTTTCGTCTCGCAATAAGAATTCTGGTTCAGAAGTTTCAGGTATCGATGGCGTCCCTACGGATAGTTCGGCGAAGTAGAATGTAATGACTTAAGTAATGGGCACAAAACTGTCCAGTTAATGACGTACGACAACCTCGACCTCAAGATCATCAACCTCCTGCTCGACGACGGACGCGCCAGCCTCCGGAGTCTGGCAGAGGAGCTAGACGTCTCCGTCACCACCGTCAGCAACCACCTGAAGTCGATGGAGGAGGAGGGCATCATAGAGGGGTTCAAACCCGTAGTCAGCTACCCCGACCTCGGCTACACCGTCACATGCGTGCTGATGATAAAGGCCGAGGGAGACGGCCTCCGCGACCTCGTCGAGGAGCTGAAGCAGGAGCAGTCATTCCTCAACGTCTACGAGGTCACAGGCGACTTCGACATCATCGCGACGGGCAAGTTCAGGGACACCGAGGAGATGAACGACACCATCAAGGAGCTGCTGAACAAGCCGATGGTCCGCGAGACCAACACCAACGTCGTGCTGTCGACGGTGAAGGAAGGCGAGGACATCGAGTTCGAGTACTGAGAGGTCGAGTTCTCGGCTTTTAACGGGGAATTGACGGCGGATAGAGCTCCGGGTTAAGCCAAGCTTAAACCCGTTTCGGCAGCTCCTGATCGGCAGAAACGCAAGACTGCGGTCGACCGAACAAGTTTTTACACCTCGAACGAATCTATCCTACCTGAGACAGAGATGCTCCTGGTAATCTGCGTCGACCGCGACGACGACCTCGGCCGTAAAGCCGGCATCGAGACGCCGATAGTCGGACGCGACGAGGTCGAACAGGCGGCGCACGACTTCGGGCTCGTCGACCCCGAGGACAGCGACCTCAACTCGCTGTACGAGGGAATGCGTATCTACGACGAAGAGACGGGCTCCGGCGAAGACGTGGAGCTCGTCGTCCTGTCCGGCACCTCGAAGGAACACAGGAGCCAGGACCGCGCGGTAGCCAGCCAGCTCGACGACGTCCTCGCCGACGTCGACGCCGACTCCGCGATAGTGGTGACGGACGGCGCAGAGGACGAACGCGTCATCCCCATCGTCGAGAGCAGGCTCAAGATAGACGGCGTCAGCAGGACCGTGGTGCGGCAGGCGGAGAACCTGGAGAACGCCTACCACGTGCTAAAACGCGTCCTCGACGACCCCGACACACGCGCCACGATACTAGTACCCGTGGGAATCCTCCTTTTGATCTTCCCCATCGACGTCATCATGCGCCACTTCGGCTTCCAGGGCGTAGCCCTCGCGCTCACCGCGGGCGCCCTCGGCGGGTACTTCATAGTGAAGGGTATGGGACTCGAGGACGAGCTCGACGAGCTCCTGGAGCAGACTCGCGACGCCATCTACACCGGCAAGGTCAGCCTCATCACCTACCTCATCGCCGGCGGACTGTTCATAATCGGAATCGCCAGCGGACTCCGCACCGTTCAGACCTTCGGAGAGGGCGAGGAGATAATCACCGGAACCGTCCCCCTCGTCATGGCTTTCGTGCAGGGCGCAATCGCGTGGCTGACGGCCGCCGGCGTCATCTCCAGCCTCGGCAGGATAGTCGACGAGTACATACAGCGCGACAGCTTCCCCGTCGCCTACCTCAACGGACCGTTCTACGTCGTCTCCATGGGTCTCGCTCTACACGGCGTCAGCGGCTACTTCCTCGGGCGTCTCGACGAGGTCTACCTCTCGGCCGTCGTGCTGGCCTCGATAGGCATCGCCGCCGCGAGCACGACGATATTCGGCGGCATCGGCGGCGGAAGCAGCTCCGTCGACACCGAAGACGAGCTCGCGGCGAAGTAGAAGAGAGCTCTAACCACGCGGCATCGAGCGGGCTTCACTTTCTCCTTCCGACAGCGAACTCCGCGAGGTCCATCAGCAGTGTTCGGGCGTCGGACTCCGGCAGCCCCGATACGACTTCGACGGCGCTGTCGCGATGACTCTCGGCTCGTTCGCGGGCGCTCTCAACGCTGTCCATAAGCCGGGCGTCGTGCTGCTGGCTGTGCACCGCGACAATCGACGGACGGTCGAGCAGGGCATCCTTCCCCACCGGCTTCCCTAGGTCGTCCGCCGTCGACGTGTAGTCGAGAACGTCGTCCCGCATCTGGAAAGCGAGGCCGAGGTGGCGGCCGTACTCCGCCAGCGCCTCCCTGCGCTCCTCCTCTGCGTCTGCTGCGACGGCTCCGACCTCGCACGCGGCTACGAACAGCGACGCCGTCTTCCGGTACGCGAGGCTCTCGTAGTCGTCGGTGGTCCAGCCGTCGACGGCGAGCTCCATCGCCTCGCCCTCGCCGAGCGCCTCGACGGCGTCGACCATGACCTCGACGGCACGGCGGTCGTCGATGACCTCTAACGCCTTCCCCAGGAGGACGTTGCTGGTGAGCACGGCGATGTCGTGCCCGTACTCCTCGTGCACCGTGGGTTCGCCGCGCCGGAGGTCCGAGCGGTCGATGACGTCGTCGGCTACGAGCGCGCTGGTGTGGACGAGCTCGACTCCGACGGCGAACCGGAGGGCGCGCTCGCGGTCGCCGCCGCCGCAGGCCTCGAACGACGCCAGCGTGAGCGCGGGCCGGAGGCGTTTGCCGCCGCTGAGGCAGACGTGGAGGAAGGCGTCACGCAGCACCGGGGGTTCCACCGTCTCGCCGACGCGCTGAATCTCGCGTTCGACCTCCTCGGCGTACCCCGCGATTCGGTCTTCCATCGGCGGCTGTACGCCTGACGAAGCCATATAACCTGCGAAAGAGAAACCCTTAAGCGCGATAGAGCGTCACCATGTAACCGCGCGAGGGTAGCCAAGCCTGGAAACGGCGGGGGACTCAAGATCCCCTCCCGAAGGGGTCCGTGGGTTCAAATCCCTCCCCTCGCAGTTTTCGAGAGAGGTGACCCTCTCCTATAATCGCGGAACCTATTTGTGTGCACACCCCAACTTGTATAGTACATTAGATGAGCTACCTCCCGCGGATGTCCGGTTTCCTCGACGCCGTGGGTCTCCGCGAACCGAAGGTCCTGGTGGTGGACGACGACCGGGGGGTCGTCGAGATGAACCGCGAGTGGCTGGAGAGCGCGGGCTTCGACGTCATCGTGGCTACGGACGGCCGGAGCGCGCTGAAGAAGGTCGACGGAGACGTCGACGTCGTCTTGCTCGACCGCAGGATGCCGGGTCTGTCGGGCGACCAGGTCGCCGAGGTGCTGCGCAGCGAAGACGTCCAGGGGATGCCGCCGGAGGAGTTCGGCGGACCCATCCCTTTCTTCGGCTTGACGCCCGACGTCTGGGACAGGGACCTCTCGCTGGACACCGCGAAGGACCTCGACCCCGAGGTCGTCCGGAGCGTCCAGCGCGACGACATAGAGCTCCAGATATGCATGGTGACCGCCGTCGAACCCGACCTCGACATCCTCAACCTGGAGTTCGACCACTACCTCGTGAAGGACGGCGGCCGCGAGGAGCTGGTGGAGACCGTGAAGCATCTCGCGAAGCTGTCACGGCTCGACGGGACGCAGCGGAGGTACCAGAGGCTGAGGTGCAAGAGGAACCTGCTGGAGAGGACGTTCACGGAGCAGGAGCTGATGCAGGACGACCGCTACAAAGAGCTGCTCGAGGTGATGGAGGGAATCGAGATACAGGCGGGCAGGAAGGTGGAGCAAATAAAGCAGGTTCCGTTCCAGTAATCCATCCTCCTGGACTACCCCCCTCTATCTTCTCGTTCGTACTCCTACCCTCCGACCTCGGGTTCCTCTA
The DNA here is from genome assembly GCA_964642065.1 of uncultured Halobacteriales archaeon. Classification (GTDB taxonomy): domain Archaea; phylum Halobacteriota; class Halobacteria; order Halobacteriales; family Halorutilaceae; genus JAQZDA01. Next base: position 3,522 of record CAZXNG010000042.1, on the reverse strand, counting down.
GAAGCTCGTCTACGTCCTCGACGTCGCGGTGGACGACCCTGTATCCGTCGTCGGCCTCCTCCACCTCGTCGGCGACGTGGAACCGTACCTCCATCTCCTGCTTCGTCACGACGGGGAGGCCGTAGCGCTCCGACTCGTACTCGGGTTCGTCTCCGTCTCTCCATCGTTCTTCGACGAACCTCCGGTGGCGGTCCAGCCGCCTTTCTACGACGTCCCGCGACAGTCGGTCGACGTCCCGTATCCGACGGTCGAAGACGTCGACGAACTCCGGTTCTATCTCGTATCCCACGCTGTCTCGTGCGGCCGCGGCGGCGGCGAGCGAGGTGGTGCCGGTGCCCCAGAACGGGTCGAGCACGGTGTCGCCTTGGACGCTGTACATGTTGACGAGCCGGTAGGGTATCTCGAAGGGGTACGCTGCCGACCTGTCGCGTAGCTCTCCGCCGTCGTCGTGGAGGTCCTGGAGTGCGCCGTTGACGTCGGTCCAGACGTCGGTGAACCACCTGTTTCGTTCCTCCCAGAAGTACGCGGACTCGTACCGGCGGTCCTCGTGGGGTTCGAAGCTCCGCGGCGAGCCTCCTTTCCGGAAGACGAGGACGTACTCGTGCTCCAGCGTCGCGTAGGCGTTCGGCGGCAGCATGCCGCTGCCCATGAACTTCGCCGCGCTGTTGACGGGTTTCCGCCATAGTATCTCCGGCAGTGGGGTGAAGCCCAGCGATCCGAAGTCGTCTACGACGCGGCTGTGGTTCTGGTAGACGCGGAAGCTGCTGTCGAGCTTCCGGGTGGCGTCGCCGACGTTGACGCAGCAGATGCCGCCGTCGACGAGCACGCGTTCGACCTCCCGCCACGTCTTCCGGAGCTCCTGGTGCATGAGGTCGAACGCCGCGCGGCCGTCGCCGGTGTCGAGCTGGTCGCCGATATCGGGGTTCAGGTCGGCGAATACGTCGTCCCACATCTCTATCATGGGGTACGGCGGCGACGTGACGACGAGGTCCACGGAGTCGTCGTCGATTTCGCTCATGTCGCGGCTGTCGCCGACGACGACACGGTGACGGGTCTCCATCGTTCCGACGAATGGGCTGCCTAGGTTTAGTTGTTTGTTCGGGCGGGTGTGGCAACCGGGCCGTCTTCCGCCCCCGCCACCCAGTCAACCTGCCTTGTAGGTTCGGTGGCGATGCGTCGGCTGGTGGGACTCGAAACCGTTAAGTCGTCTTTCTCCTATCTACGGACATGGAGAAAGAGACTCTGCTGACGGCGACGATCGTCATCGGGATATTCGTCGGGGTGTTCGGAGCGCTCACCATCATCAACCCGCTCGCCATACTCGGGGCGCTGACGGCCATAGGAGGCGCAGTGCTCACGATACTCCTCAGGGTGAAGGACTACGGACTAGAGGTTCCGACGTCCGAGGCGGCCGAGTAGGCGTATTCCACTCGTACACCTCCACCACCGATTCCCGCTTCTCCTGCTCTCTACACCGCGCTGGGCGGCCGATGCAGGTCCGTCCAGTAGGTAGCTCCCTCGTACTCGACGAGGTAGTAGCCTCCCCAGTCGGTGCTCTCGACCGCCGGCCGGCCCTCGAACTTCCTCGCGAGCGACCGGAACTCCTCGTTCACGCTGCCCTCGTAGTAGCCGCTGTCGATGGCTTCCTCGACTATCTCCCTCTCGCCCGCGTCGAGTCCCGAGAGCTCCCAGAGATAGCTCTCGCGCGCCCAGTCCGCGAGCTCCGACGAGGATTCCGCGAGCAGCTCGACCTGGTACCGGTACTCGCCGACCTCGACGTCGCGAGGGTCTCCGACCCTGAGATAGAGGACGGTGTCGTTCCTTCTGACGGCGTCGTACTCTTCCTGCGGGACCAGGGCGGAAGAGTCAGCCTCGTCGGCGGTGTAACTGGTCTCGGCACGGATTCTCTCGCCCTCTGACTCCCTCCGCGTGTCCATGCGGAACAGGGGCTCTAGCTTCTCTTGGTCGACCTCCGGCAGCTCTTCGAAATCGATATCGGTGTACTCGACGTCATCCTCCGGCGGCTCGACGGCGACGGTGTACCGCTGAACGGTCTCGGTGCCGACCTCCTCGGTCTCCACCTCGTAGTAGCTTCCCTCGTGCTCCACGGGTCGGCCGCCGTCGAACGGCACGGTCACGTCGGTCGTAGTGGCGGAGCCGTTCTCGATGGCCTCGGCGACGGCCTCCGTCTCGGTCGGCGACAGCCCCGTCGCCACGTTGTCCGCGATACCCTGGTCGTCGACCTCCTCCATCGTCAGCACGGCCTCGGGGTCGACGCAGCCCGACAGACCGACGGCCGCTCCGGCGAGCGCCGCGCAGAAACCCCGGCGACCGAGTAGCAGGTCGTTCATGAACGGCTCTTGCGTACGGCGGGGTAAACCTGTTTCGTAGGCTGAAACAGGTCTTTCAGCTACCCGGCACCTCCGGAGGGTCCCAGGCTGAGGAGTGACGGAAGGGGGGGCTGGTGGAGAGGCTGGAGCCGTTGCTCGACTGGGTCCAGCAGAGGTAGGTCGTCGGGTTCAGACCCCGAAAAGCAGTCCCCGGGCGTCGTCGACGACCCCGGGTATCTCCTCCACGAGCCGGTCGACCTCGGACGACACGTCGTCCCCCACCGAGTCGGGGTCTGCGCCGGCGTCCGAGATGGCTCTCGAGGCCTCCTGTGCGTCCGTCATGGTGGACGCGAGGTCCGCGAGCATCTGGTCGAGCTCCTCGCCCTGAACCCTCCATGTCTCGTCCTCGTTCGAGACGTCGAACTCCCACGACTGGACCTCCTCCCTCGGCGGCAGAGGACCGGTTCCGACGTCGTCCAGGTCGTCCGCGAGCGTCGCGAACGCGTCCGCGGAGACCGCGTCGGGGTCCTCCCTCCAGGAGACGAAGTCGGAGCGAGCTCGCTCCAGGAGGTCCGTGCCCTCCCGCACGAAATCGCGGACGGTCTCCCACTCCTGCTCGCTCGGGCCGTTGCCCCCCAGACAGCCCGACGTCGTGGACGCCGCCGCGGCTACGGCGGCGGAACCCGTGGCCCGCAGGAAGCTCCGGCGTCTCATCGTTGTTCGTAACAGGACGCCGGGGAAGATAAACACGGCGGAGCAAGGGGGAAGCGAACGCTCCGCAGAGCTCCGGAGTGGACCGACGTATCTCGTCAGAAAACGGATGGAAACGGGTTCCGCTGGTCGCTACCTGGAGGTCGCTCTAACCCGCTAACCTACCTCGGTGGTCCGCCGCCGCGGTCGGAGGGCGGTCCACCGCCGCGCTCTCCGTCACGGTCCGGGCCTACCTCCGCCGGGGGTCCGCCGCCTCTGTCGTCGTCACGGTCCGGACCGGCGTCCTCTGGCGGGCCGACGTCGCCGTCTTCACCCGGTCCCACGTCGTCCGGGGGGCCGCCCACGTCGGCTTCGGTGTCGTTGTCGGACTCGGTCGCGTTTCCGTCGAGCTCGTCGTCGACCTCGGTCTCGTTGCCCTCCGACTCGTCGTCTTCGTCGTCGCTACCGCCAGCCCATGGGGGAGGTCCACGCGTCGAAGACG
>CAZXNG010000041.1:0-8912 GCA_964642065.1 uncultured Halobacteriales archaeon | reverse complement strand
AAACCGCAGTGGACGCAGCCGAGGCCTCGGAGACCTCCGAAGTCGACGTAGAAGAGGAAGCAGAGGCCGAAGAAGACGCAGACGACGAGGACGGAGGCCGCGACCTGCTCGGCGGCCTCGACATCGCCACCACCGAGGAGATAGAGGTCCCCGACAGCCTCATCGACCACGTCATCGGACAGGAGCACGCCGTCGACATCGTCAGGAAGGCGGCGAAGCAGAAGCGCCACGTGATGATGATAGGCTCCCCCGGCACCGGGAAGTCGATGCTCGCGAAGGCTATGGCGGAGATGCTGCCGAGGGAGCAGCTCGAGGACACCCTCGTCTACCACAACCCCGACGACGGCAACAATCCCAAGGTCCGGACGGTTCCCGCCGGCAAGGGAGGCGAGATAGTGGAGGCGCACAAGGAAGAGGCCAGGAAGCGCGACCAGATGCGGACGATTCTGATGGGCGTCATCATAGTCGCCATCATCATCTACGCGTTCATCGTCCGCCGGTTCCTGCTCGGCATCATCGCGTCCGCGTTGATATTCATCGCGTTCCGGTACCTCCAGAACGACAGCAGCACGATGGTGCCGAACCTCCTGGTGGACAACGGCGAGAAGGAGAGGGCGCCGTTCCGCGACGCCACCGGAGCCCACGCCGGCGCGCTGCTCGGCGACGTCCGACACGACCCCTTCCAGAGCGGAGGGCTCGGCACCCCAAGCCACGACCGAGTCGAAGCCGGCGCCATCCACGAAGCCCACCGGGGAGTGCTGTTCATCGACGAGATGAACACCCTCGACATCAGGAACCAGCAGAGCCTGATGACCGCGATACAGGAGGGCGAGTACTCCATCACCGGTCAGAGCGAACGCAGCAGCGGCGCCATGGTACAGACCGACGCTGTCCCCTGCGACTTCGTGCTCGTGGCGGCGGGCAACCTCGACGCGATGGAGAACATGCATCCCGCGCTCCGCAGCCGCGTCAAGGGCTACGGGTACGAGGTCAACATGCAGGACACCATCGAGGACACACCTGCCATCCGCCGTAAGTTCGCGCGTTTCGTCGCGCAGGAGGTGGAGAAAGACGAGAACATCCCGCACTTCCTCCGCGAGGCGGTGGAGGAGATAATCGTGGAGGCGCAGCGGAGGGCGCAGCGGAAGGACCACCTGACGCTGAAGCTACGTGACCTCGGCGGACTCGTCAGGGTCGCCGGAGACATCGCGCACGACGAGGGCGCGGAGTACACGACGCGTCAGCACGTGCTGCAGGCGAAGGACCGCGCTAAGTCCATCGAGCAGCAGCTCTCGGACCGGTTCATCGACAGGAAGAAGGAGTACGACATGACGACGGCGGAGGGCGGCGCCGTCGGCCGCGTCAACGGCCTCGCGGTGATGGGTGAGGACAGCGGCATCGTGAAACCCATCATGGCGGAGGTGACGCCGTCGCAGAGCGAGGAAGGCGGCCGCGTCATCGCGACGGGCAAGCTCCAGGAGATAGCGGAGGAGTCGGTTCAGAACGTCTCCGCCGTCATCAAGAAGTTCACCGGGAAGGACATCGACAAGAAGGACGTCCACATCCAGTTCCTCCAGAGCTACGAGGGCGTCGAAGGCGACAGCGCGTCGATATCCATCGCGACCGCGGTCATCAGCGCGCTCGAGGACGTCCCCGTCGACCAGTCGGTGGCGATGACGGGTTCGCTGTCGGTGCGCGGCGACGTCCTCCCCGTAGGCGGCGTGACGCACAAGATAGAGGCGGCGGCGAAGGCCGGCATCGACCGCGTCATCATACCGAAGTCCAACGAGCAGGACGTGATGATAGAAGACGAGTACGAGGAGATGATCGAGATACTACCGGTGACGAACATCAGCGAGGTATTGGACCACGCGCTCGTCGAACGCGACGACAAGGAAGGCATCCTCGACAAGATAACCAGCCTCGCCGGCGAGATAGACCCCGGCGTCGACGGACCCAGCAAGAAAGGCGGCGGACAGCCCAGCCCGCAGTAGTCAGGCGAGACCTATTCTCCCGTTTCAGTGCTCGCTCTCCAGGTGATCCAGCAAGACGTCGAACGCCATCACCACGACGTCGTCGGCGTACTCCCCGGCCTCTTCCTCGTCGACCCCCGGTGCTTCGCCGACATCGACGGCGGCCTCGTCGGTGCAGTACGGACACCCTATCCTGTACACCGTGCCAGCTTGCTCGAACTCGTCGGCGTGTTCGTCGACGAGGTGGCGGTGTAGCAGCATCCTGCCCTTCGACTCGGTGCAGTAGGGGCAGTCCATGTGGCGATGGTGTCGGGCGCGTGAGGAAAGACCGTTGGTATCCGACGGCTTGGCGGGTCGCGCGGCTATCCTATGGACTCGACGACCTCGTCGACGTTGCTGTACAGCACGAGGCCGAGCCAGCCGACGATAGCTATGCCGGCAATCAGGAACGCGATGTCGTACTGGGCGCTGTAACTCGGGAAGGTCTGCCTGACCCAGTCGAACATGAAGTACGCGAAGACGACAGCGATGGCGAGACCGCCGAGCTTCGACAGACTCTCAAGCACGCCGATGCCGAGGCCGTCGCTGAGGATGCGGCCGAAGTTCGACGCGAACGCCACGATGGCTATCATGAGTATCAACGTCAGCACGCTCTGGAGCACGCCCGCCATCGATATCGCCTCCACGCTACCCGGCAGAGGTATCTGGACCTCCTGAGCAGCCTGGACGTTCTCGACGAGCCACCAGAGCGTCACCAGCACGGCGACCGCTACCACGAACTTGATTATGGGTTGAGCCAGATCGACGTACCACTCTCTTTCGGATTCAGAGCCGTCTTCTTCGGGTGCCATACTGGTTTTTTACAGATTCATACGTTATAAAACCCACCGAGCGTTCTGACGATGGGCGGAGGATTAAACCGTGAAACGACGATAGAGACAGGGTCCGTCGGTGTAACGGCCGACGGTGCCGTGCGATGAACAGTTTATCCTCGGCTTAGAAGGAGTCACCGAGGACTTCCGAGTAGCCGGGCGCCGCCTCCTCGACGCCCGCGAGCACCGACAGCCGGACGAGTTCCGAACGCGTGTATCCGTCGTCGACGTCTACGCCGGCGCGTTCCGCGAGCGCGTCGCCGACCTCCCGTCTCGCGTCCTCGTCGCGCGACAGCGCCTCGAAGAACGCGCTCAACGCGGGGTCGGATGCGGAGAACGACCGCGGGCGCTCCCGCCGCCGTACCTCGCCGACGACCTCCGCGTACCGTCCGTCGAAGCCATCGGCGGGCTCCGGTGCGTCTTCGGCGGAGCCCCCCCTAGCGCCGGAGCCGCCTTCCGCGTCCCCCGTCGTCGCCGACCCCGTCGCCTCGGTCGACGCTCCGTCTTCGTCGGCGTCTATCCTGTCGCTGCCGCGGGTCTGCTGCCGGAGCTCCTCGAGCTCGTCGTCGCTCATGCTTCCAGCCTCCGTTCCAGCTCCTCGGCGTTCTCCTCGAACGCCTCCAGCGCACGCCGCGCAGACTCCGAGAGGTCCGTCTCGGAGAACAGGGTCCTGCCTTCGACGGCTGCGTTCCTGACGTCCTGGCTCCTGGGCACCTCCCGCGGGGCGAGCACTCCGTCGTACGTCGCGCTGTACTCGTCGGCGAACTCCTCGCTGAGCTTCGTCCGGGCGTCGGTCTTGTTCATCACCAGCATCGTGAGGTCCACGTCGACGTCGAACTTCCGACTGATGCGGTCGAGGTCGTCCTCCAGGGTCTCCGCCTGCTGCGCCTCGAACGGCCCCGCCTCGACGGGGACGACGACGTTCTGGGCGGCCCAGAGGCCGTTGTAGCTGATGTTGTTCGTCGACCCCGGGAGGTCGATGATGACGACGTCGTAGCCGGTGACGTAGTCGTCGAGGAAGCTCTCCAGACGGCTGTACCGCTCCTCTATCTCCTCGATGTCGTTGAGCTCGGTGTCGAGGCCGTCGAGACCGGGGTGCGCGGGGATGAGGTGGGGGCCTTCCTCGGTCTCGTACACCAGCTCCTCCAGCGGGTCGTCGACCTTCTTCGCGATACGCGTCCACTGCTCGCGGAACACCGTGCTGATGTTCGGCCAGTCGTCCTCGTCCTCGATGCGCTCCTGGTAGTCCTCCCAGACGCCGAAGTTCTTCGCGAGGTCCGCCTGCTTGCCCGCGAGGTCGATGAGGAGGACGTCGTGTCCGCGCTCCGACAGCGCCACCCCCAGGTGTGCGACCGTCGTCGTCTTGCCTGTGCCGCCCTTGTCGAGGAACGAGGCGGCACGAAGCTGCTCCGTCATGGGAGGGGATAGGGTGGCGTCGACATAAAACCACACGGAGAGACGCGGCGAGAGAAGTAAGCTTATATGCGAAAGGGGCAAAGAAAGCCCACGATGAGCAGCAGACAGGTCTCCAAGGCGGGACGCGGCAAGGACTGGTACACCGTGCTCGCGTCCCAGGAGTTCGACCGCGCGGAGCTCGGCGAGACCCCCGCGGACGAACCCGAGAAGCTACTCGACCGGACTATCGTGACGACGCTCGGTGAGATAACCGACGACTTCAGCGAGAACAACACCAAGGTGAAGTTCCAGGTCGACGAGATAGGCAGCGACAGCGTCTACACGGTCTTCACCGGCCACGAGATGACCAGGGACTACGTCAGGTCGCTGGTGCGTCGCGGCACCTCGAAGGTAGACGACGTCATAGTCGTCGAAACCACGGACGGCTACGAGGTGGAGGTTCAGCCGTCGGCGTTCGCCGCGAAGAAAGCCGACGACAGCCAGGAGAAAGCCATCCGCGCCACCGTCCGCGAGATGGTGGAGGAGAAGGCGGAGGAGTCCACGTTCGAGGAGTTCATAGACGCCGTCGTCGGCGGCCGCCTCAGCAGCGCGCTGTACGCTGAGGCGAAGAAGATCTACCCGCTCCGACGTATCGAGATAGAGAAGAGCGAGGTAGAGCGACGTCCCGGCGAAGAAGAGTAGAAGGCCAGGTCTTTCCTATAACGCAGTCTTCTCCTCGTCGAGCAACCAGTTCGTCCACCGCCGCACCCGGGGTCTGCAGCTGCGTGCACCGGATACAGTCAGCCGGACGGTTCGACATCGACGTCCTCCGGCCCCATCGTCACGAACGCCGAGACCACTATCGCGAGCGTGAACACCAGCAACGCGGACAGGCCGAACGCCAGCATGAACTCCGCCAGAACGGTCGAGATTCCCCAGACGAAGATGTACAGCGCGATTCCTACGGCGGCAATACCTATCATCACCAGGAGGAACGCTCCGAACAGCATCATCAGCGGCGCTCTCCTGCCGGCGGAGAAGTTCCAGCTCCGTATGAACGAGTCTACGTATCCTTCGTCATCCACCGAGATGTACACTGCGTAGAAGCAGAACGATATCGCGATGAACGCGCCCGGGAGAACCAGGAGCGGTAGCGCGACGAAGAACAACGGTATGAAAGTCAGGCTCGCCGCCGTGAACTTCAGCGTCGGCAGGAAGACGTCGTCCGCCCAGACCTCACGCGGTATCTCTCCGAAGTCGTAGCCGTGGTAGTAGGTTCTCGTGACGACGAGGGCGACATAGGAGCCGATGTAGAGAGCTACGAACACCAGAAGCACCGCGGCGATACGCGGCACGTCGAGGGCTATCGCGCTCGCCTCCGTGAACGGCCGCGGGAGGTAGGGGTCGAGGGGCCCCGTGGTCTCGGTCGCCGCTATCCGGCTCTGGACCGCCATCACGAACAGGAACGTGGGGACGGAGAACATCACGAAGAACAGAAGCGAGTTCCTCGACTCAAGTACGTCCCTCGTCCGCTCCAACGCCTTCCGGGATTCGGCACTCATCAGTGGAACAAACACCTGCATGGTAAATAATTCTTTCCAGACCGACGCGACGGGTCGACCGACCCGAGCGAACGACGTCGACCGGTTTCCGGGAACGTCCGTAGAACCGCCGGAGCGCTACGTTCTCGTGGAGTTTCCTCACCCTTCATCCAGCAGCCCTGCCTTCCTCCTGGACTCCCGGGTCATCTCCGCGCGCCAGACGCCTTCGCCACTGACCTCTCCCTTACCCATCCACGTCCCGCTGGCGACTACGGCGTCGGGCTCCGCCTCTCCCTCGAACTCGACGGGCTGGTCCGCCATCCCGAACACCTGTACCTCGCCCTCACCCCAGACTATGCCTTCCTCGACGTCACCTTCACCTTCGAAGTAGCCCTGAACCTCGGGGCCTGACACCTCCGCGACCACCTCCTCCTTCTCGAAGTCCACGGTTGCGTTGATATCTCCCTCCACCTTGGTGCCAACGGGTCCGGCGGTGCCCTCAAACGTCCCCTCGTACCGGTAGACCGAGTCGCCGTCCTCTATCGGCGGAGGTGTGAACTCTCCTTCCTGTGCTCCTACGGTGTTGACGGCGACGGAGGCGGTTGTCTGCGGGAACGCGAGGTAGGCGACCGACGATAGCATGAAGAACCCGAGGAAAACGGCTACGGAGGTTTTCTTCAGTCCACCCCGGAAGACGAAGTCGTACGCTGCAGCCCCCAACGACTGGGTTATCGACGCCACCGTTGAACCGGAATCGATTCACAGGTACAAGAGCTTTTTTCCCCGTTAGAGGCTGTGGAGCGTTCATCGACGTAATCCTTAGAAGTGGAGACGTCCTCGTCGGGTTCGTCAGCCTTGGCCCTGTCGGGACTGCTCGAAACGCCGTCTCGACTCGTTCGTCATCTCGACCTGCCAGGTTCCGCTGCCGCTTATCTCGCCCACGCTCTCCCAGGTTCCGCTGGCTCCGGTGCCGTCGGGCTCGTACTCGCCCTCTATCTCGAACTCGACGCCGGACATGCCGAACGCGTTGACGGCACCGCTGCCCTCGGTGGCGCCGGTCTCCGGGTCGACGGTTCCGTTCATGTAGCCGCCGGAGATCTGGTCGCCGTACATCTCCGCGCTGACTTCGCCGGCGTCCCAGTCGACCGTGGCTTCCACGGTGCCGCCGATGGAGGAGCCGACGGGTCCTGCGCTACCTCTCCAGGTGCCCTCGTACTCGTAGACGTTCTCCCCCGCCTCTATCTGCGGCGGGTTGAAGTCCTCCCCCTGGAGGCCGAGGCTGCCGAAGATTAGAGCGGTCATGGTCTGTGGGAAGGCGAGGTAGGCGACCGACGACAGCAGGAACAGCCCGAGGAAAAGCCCGATGAGGGTCTTCTTCAGACCGCCCTTGAAGATGAAGTCGTACAGGCCTGCGAAGAAGCTCTGTGACAGGGACTTTGCCATGTTGGAGCCTACTACAACGTTGGGTGGATTAAACTTTCCCCCGTCTGTGGGGTTTACCTAGGGTTAGCTCTGCGAGACGGCCTCGATTCGGGGGTGGAGTTCAGCCGAACAGCTCGCCGAGTCCTTCGGCGGCGTCCTCCTCGGCCTCCTCGTCGTCCTCTTCCTCGGCTTCGGCTTCCTCGTCCTCGACCTCCTCCCCGGCTTCCTCTGCTCCGCCGGCGTCCGCCGCGGCCGCTCCGCCTCCACCGCCGCTTCCCGCGGCGGGTGCGACGGCCGCCTGTTCGACGGCTTCGTCGATGTCGACGTCCTCGAGCGCGGCGACGAGAGCCTTTACGCGGCTGTCGTCGACGTCGACGCCTGCGGCCTCGAGCACGTCGGTGACGTTGTCTTCGTCTACGTCCTGTCCTGCGTTGTGCAGCGTGAGTGCTGCGTACAGATACTCCATTGTTGTTACCTCTTGGATTGGTTGTGGTCGTGTACTCTGTATACCTCTTCCGGTTTAGAAGAGGTTGCCCATGCCTTCGGAGACGTCCTCGTCGTCGGCTTCGCCTCCCTCCACCTCGTCCTCGGCTGCATCCTCGTCGGGGGCTTCTTCCGCTTCCTCGTCCTCCGCCTCGTCTTCCTCTGCCGCCCCGGCTTCGGGTTCGGGCTCCGGTGCCTCGACGCCCCGGAGCTCCTCCGGCAGCGCCTCGTCGTCTAGCTGCGCCGCCAGAGAGCGGACCTGTCCGTCGGCCTCCGCCGTCAGCCGGTCGAGGATGTCGGGCTCGTAGACCGAGGCCTCGACCCCCAGAGAGACGGCTTCACCCTGCGCCTTCGACAGCATCGCGGGCACGGTGGTCTCGTTGGCGACCCCGGCTTCGACGCCGAGGTTGAACGCTCTCGACGCGGCTGCCTGGAGGTCGTCCCTGTAACCCTCGAGGTCGATGTCGAGGGTGTCGGGGTCGAACAGGACGCCGTCCTCCATCAGGACACGGAGGTCGAGCCCGACCTCTATGGGCTCTATCTCGAGCTTCGCGAGGACCTCGGCGACCTCGTCGCTGGCCTCCTCGCCCTCCTCGACTACGACGCTGTCCTCGGTGACCTTGATGGAGCCGTCGTCGATGCGGGCGGCGACGCCTATCTGCTGGAGGTCGCCGACGAACGGTCCGGGGTCGAAGCCAGTGTCGCCCTCGGGGACGACGACGTCGTTAGGAGCGACCTGTCCGCCCTTGATTGGCGCCGGCGACTTGCCTTCCTCTATCTTCCTGTACAGCGCGAACGGGTTGTCGTCGGTGAACAGGAGCCCGCTCTGACCCGAGACGTGTTCGACGAGGTCGTCCTTGCCCTCCTCCTCGAGAGCGCGGCGCATCAGGGTGTTGCGGCCGACCCTGACCTCTGCGTCGCCGTGGAGGTTCTTCCGGACCTTCTGGAACTGACGCGACGCGATACCGGCGACGTTGACGACGCCGACGGCGTCGTGCTCCTGTATCAGCCGGCGGAACTCGTCGATCTCCTCCTGCTTCCACTCGGGTACGTTCTCGGTGAGGACGCTCATCTACGCCACCTCCACCGCGGGGCCCATCGTGGTCTTCACGAACACGTTGTCCACGTTGAGGTCGCCCTTGTCGAGAACCTGGTTCAGCCGCCGGAGGATGGCTTCGACGTTGGTCGCTATCTCCTCGGGCTCCATCTCCTCGTTGCCTATCTGG
>CAZXNG010000040.1:0-8980 GCA_964642065.1 uncultured Halobacteriales archaeon | reverse complement strand
AGCGCGTCCTCACCGATGTCGTCGGCTTCGACGACGTCGTGTCCTGCCGCCCGCACCGCCTCGACCTGGTCGTCGTCGACGCCGAGACAGACGACCTTCATGCGCCTCCTCCGTACAAGGTCATTCTCTACCCATGGTTACTCGTACTCGATGGTCGCCGGCGGCTTGTGGGTGACGTCGTAGACGACGCGCGCGACGTCCGGCAGAGTGCCCGTGATCCGGCTCTGCATCGACTGGAGGGTGTCCCAGTCGACGTTCATCGCCTGCGCTGTCATGCCGTCCCTGCTGTCGACGGCGCGGACGGCGACTATCCAGCCGTGGACGCGGTTGTCCCCCTTCACCCCGGTGCCCTTGCCTACGACGGCGGCGAGGGCCTGCCAGGGGTCGTAGCCGCCTTCGTCGAGCTCCTCCTCCACGATAGCGGTGGCTTCGCGGGCGGCGTGTAGCTTGTCCTCGGTTATCTCTCCGATGACGCGGACCGCGAGGCCTGGTCCCGGGAACGGCATCCGTTCGCTTATCTCCTCCGGCAGGTCGAGGTACCGTGCGACCTCCCTCACCTCGTCCTTGTAGAGTTCGCGGACGGGTTCGATAATCCCGTCGAAGTCGAGGACTTCGGGCAGGCCGCCGACGTTGTGGTGGCTCTTGATGCCGCCCTCGCTCTCTATGCGGTCGGGGTAGATGGTGCCCTGTATGCAGTAGCGGGCGTCCGCGTCCCGCGCCTCGCGTTCGAACACCCGCATGAACTCCTCGCCGATTATCTTCCGCTTCTCCTCGGGGTCGACGACGCCTTCGAGGGCTTCGAGGAACCGGTCGCGTGCGTCGACGACGCGGAGGCTCTCCATCGTGCCGAACGCCTCCTCCACCGCCTCGGTCTCGCCCTTCCGCATAAGTCCGGTGTCGACGTAGACGGGGACGAGGCGTTCGCCGACGGCCTCGTACGCCAGCGCCGCGCAGACCGACGAGTCGACGCCGCCGCTCAACGCCATCACCGCACGGCCCTCGTCGCCCATCTCCTCCCGTATCTCCTCCACTGCCTCGGGTACGAACTCCTCGGGGTTCATATCTCTATCTCTCTGGTGTCCGACCCGGGTGTTCTATCCTTCGAACTCACGCCTCGACCTCCCTCTCCTCGGTCTCCTCCAGCGCCGCCTCGACGAGCCCTACGAACGGCGGGCTCGGGGTGCCCGGTCGGGAGCGGAACTCGGGGTGGAACTGGGTGCCGAGGAAGAACGGATGGTCGGGCATTTCGAGTATCTCCATCCGGGTGCCGGCGTCGTTCCGGCCGCTGAACCGCAGACCCGCGTCCTCGAGGTCGTCGATGTACTCGGGGTTGACCTCGAACCTGTGTCGGTGTCGCTCCATCACACTGGTCTCGCCGTAGAGCTCGTGGGCGACGCTGCCTTCCTCGATGACGGTCTCCTTGTCGCCGAGCCTCATGGTTCCGCCGAGGTTCTCGACGTCGTACTGCTCCGGCAGGAGGTCGATGACGGGGTGGCTGCAGTCCTCCTCTATCTCCGTCGTGTGGGCGTCCTCGAGGCCGAGGACGCTGCGGGCGTACTCGATGACCGCCATCTGGAAGCCGAAGCAGAGGCCGAGGAACGGCACGTCGTTCTCACGCGCCCACCGCACCGCCTCGACCTTGCCGTCGGTGCCGCGTTCGCCGAAGCCTCCGGGAACGATGAGGGCGTCGCTGCCGTCGAGGTTGGCGCGGTCCTCCTCCGCCATCCTGTCGGTGTCCACCCAGTTGGTCTCCACCTCGACGCGGTGGTGGAGGCCGGCGTGCTTCAGCGCCTCGTGTATCGAGAGGTAGGCGTCCTCGAAGTCGTACTTCCCCGCGAGCGCGACCTCGACCGTGCCCTCGAGTTCCCGGGTGACGGTGTCCCTCCACTCGGTGTCCCAACCCCGCTGACCCAGCGACAGCTCCCGGGTGACGTACTCCGCGAGCCCCTCGTCCTCGAGCACTAGGGGAACGTGGTAGATGTCGTCGACGTCGGGCGCCGAGATGACTGCTTCCTCCGGGACGTCGCAGAACAGCGATATCTTCTCCCGGGTCTCCGGTTCGAGCTTGTCCTCGCTGCGGCCGACGACGACCTCGGGCCGCAATCCTATCTCCCGCAGCGCCTTCACGCTGTGCTGCGTGGGCTTGGTCTTCTGCTCGCCCTTGTTCGTCAGCGGCACCAGTGTGACGTGGAGGAGCATGAAGTCGTCGTCGGCCTCCTCGTCGCCCATCTGTCTCACGGCTTCGAGGAACGCCATCCCCTCTATGTCGCCGACGGTGCCGCCGAGCTCTACGATGCAGACCTCGTGGCCTTCCGCGCAACCTCTGACACGCTGCTTTATCTCCCTGGTGATGTGTGGGATTATCTGCACTGTCTTCCCGAGGTAGTCTCCCGAGCGCTCGCGCTCTATGACGCTTCGGAACACCTTCCCCGTGGTGACGTTGTGGTCGAACGTCATCTCGGTGTCGAGGAACCGTTCGTAGTTCCCGAGGTCGAGGTCGACCTCGCCGCCGTCCTTCAGGACGTAGACTTCGCCGTGCTCGTACGGGTTCATGGTTCCGGCGTCGACGTTGAGGTAGGGGTCTATCTTGACGGCGGTGACGTCGACACCCGCGTTCTTGAGAAGACGTCCGAGCGACGCCGCCGTGATGCCCTTGCCGAGGCCCGACATCACGCCGCCGGTCACGAAGATGTACTTTGGTCCGTCTTCCGGCATACCGTGTCTACCGGCGGTCGGGTAAAGTCAGTTGTGGTTGGCTGCCCCTCGTCCGGCTGTGTCGGCCGGAGCACGCCGGATACCTTTTTGTCGCACCGGAACGTACCGCGAAGTAGATGGCCAGAGGGAGCACGGAGGTACTGGGGAGTCCGGTCGACGCCATCGAGGCGATGGGCGACAGCTACAGCCTCGACATCCTCTCCGCGCTCTCTCAAGACAGCATGAGCGTGAAGAAGCTGAGCGAGCAGCTCGACGTACCGATAGCGACGGCGTACAGACGGGTAGAGGAGCTTGAGGAGACGGGGTTGCTGGAGTGCGAGGGTAAGCAGACCAACAAGGACGGCCGAAAGGTCAAGGTGTACCGGTCGCGCGTCGACGAGATACACGTCTCCTTCGTCGAGGGCAGCCCGCACGTGGAGATGGAGACCAAGAGCGAGGCGCGTAAGAGTATCGACGACGCCTGGCGGCGGCTGAGGGAGGAGGGCGGCGGATGACGGAGCAGAGCGAAGAGCAGAGCTACGTCGAGACCGGCGTCGAAAGCCTCGACAGCATCCTCGATGGCGGAGTGCTCGAGGGCTCCTCCGTCCTCGTCACCGGCAACCCCGGCACGGGGAAGACCGTGCTCGCGATGCAGTTCCTCTACCACGGCGTCGAAGAGTGCGACGAGGGCGGCGTATACCTGTCGTTCGAGGAGAGCGCCGAGGACCTGGCGCAGGCCGCCGAAAGCCTGGGGTTCAGCCGCTGGAGAGACCACGTCGACGCAGGCGACATCGTCGTCTACGACAAGATGGACCTGCTCGACGAACGCGACTTCGCCTCTACGTTGACCTCGGTGCTCGACGAGGTCAGCGACGGCGACTACCGCCGACTCGTCATGGACTCGCTGACGATGTTCGAGATGTTCTTCGAGAACGAGAAGGAACGCCGCCGGTACCTGCTGAAGACCGTGGAGATACTCAAGGAACGCGGCTTCACCTCGTACCTCGTCCACGAGTCCGCGGAGGTGTTCCCCGACCGCGACATCGGGCTCGAGGAGTTCCTCACGGACGGCAACTTCTACCTCGGGCAGGCGCCGACGAAGAGCGGCAGCAACCGCTACATCTGGGTGCCGAAGATGCGGAAGCAGGCGATAGACACCCACATATTCCCGATGGAGATAGGGGATGGCGGCGTCACGGTCCACGAGAACGCCGCGGGCTTCCTGCAGATGGACGACAGGGGGGATCTGTAGGCTCGTAGCCGTCGACATCAGCGGGAGACACGAGGAGGACGACCGGTACCTCATGGTCTGCGCCGCGGTGTCGACGACGGTGACCGGCGACCACGTCGACGAGGTGTCGTCCATCGACTACGAGGTACGGGACACCGACGAGGACCCCACTTTCGAGGTGGTGGCGGAGACGGTCGCAGCAGCGGTACCCGAAGAAGACGGAACCGTGGTGGCGGAGCGCGGGGAGTTCTACGGGGAACCCGAGTGGATAGTCGAAGGCGCCGTCGGAGAGCAGTTTAAGTACGTCGAGACCATAGCCGAACGTAAGGCAGTGCAGATAGCACACCACGCGGCGTACGCCGGCAGGAACCTCGTGCAGGCGACGCGCCGCGGAACCACCGACGCAGCCAGAGACAGATGACAGGAGCAGAACGCGACAAGGGCGACGTGGTGCTGGTGAAACGGGTGGACTCCGGCGAATCGGCTTCTCTCGACGAGCTACGCGACCTCACGGAGAGCGCGGGCTACACCGTCGTCGACGAGGTCACGCAGAGCCGACAGAAGGACGCAGCCTACGAGATAGGCGAGGGGAAGGCGCGCGAGGTCGCCGCCCGCGTCGACGGCGAAGACGCCGACAAGGTCGTATTCGACAACGAGCTAGGGCCCTACCAGGTCTACAACCTCGGCAACGCCATCGACGCCGAGATAGCCGACCGGTTCACGCTCATCCTCGAGATATTCGGCGACCGCGCAGGCAGCCGGAAGGCGCAGCTCCAGGTCGAGCTCGCGCAGCTCCAGTACGAGCTCCCCCGTGCCGACGCCAAGGAGTCGCTCGCGAAGCGTGACGAACGCCCGGGCTTCATGGGGCTGGGTGAGTACGACGAGAAGCGGAAGAGCGACATAAAGGACCGCATCAGCCGCATCAAGGACGAGCTCGACTCGCTCGGACACCGCGACGAACAGAGGAGGAAGGAACGCCGGAGGTCGGGGTTCGAGCTCGTAGCGACCGCGGGCTACACCAACGCAGGCAAGAGCACGCTGATGGAGGCGCTCGCGGACGTCGACTCCAGCAGCCACCCCGACGTAGACACCGCGGTGGAGAGCGAGGACCGTCTGTTCACGACGCTCGACACGACGACGCGCGAGATAGACGTCCCCGGCCGCAACGTCCTCCTGAGCGACACAGTCGGGTTCGTCAGCGACCTCCCGCACTGGCTGGTTCAGAGCTTCGAGAGCACGCTCGACGAGGTCTACCTCGCCGACCTCGTGCTCCTGGTCGTCGACGCCAGCGACCCCGTCGACGAGATGCGGGACAATCTCGTCACCTGCCACGACACCCTGTGGAAACGCGTCGAAGCCCCGATACTCACGGTGTTCAACAAGGCCGACCTTCTCTCTGAGGACGACCTCCAGCAGCGGCTCGAAGCCGTCGACTACCTCGCACCCGACCCCGTCGTAGTCAGCGCGAAGTCCGGCGACGGACTGAACTCGCTCCTCGCACGCATCCGGCAGGAGCTACCGGACTGGGACGACGCGGTCGTCGAGCTGCCGCCGGGAGACGAGGGCATGAGCACGGTGTCGTGGCTCCACGACCAGGCCCAGGTGTACGAGGTCGAGTACGGTGACCGCATCCGCGTCGAGTTCGAGGCCCGAGACGAGGTCGTGTCGAAGGCGCTCGACCGCGCTGTCACCGGCGCCGTCGAGGAGGACGCCGACGAGGAAGCGTCGGATGGCCGCGGCGAAACCTCGGAGGCCGAGGTCTGACGGCGTACAGAGATCTCCGTAGCGGATTGCTAACGAAGCGGTTTTGGAGCGTCGTCGGAAACCCCTCTTCCATGGACACCGCGAGGACGATGGGAGCCGCGCTCCTGATCTTCGGCGTAGCGCTCGCAGCGACAGCGGGCTCCACCGGCGAGCCCGTGCTCCTCGCGGCCGGGATAGTCGGCGCCGCACTGCTGTTGTACCTCGGAATCGGACTGTACTCGCGCTCCCTCACCGGCGAGGAACGGCTGCACGAGGTCGACGAGGACAGCCGCTCGGCGTTCGTCGACTCCACCGCCTACTACGTCGCCGCCGCCGCTGCCGTCGTCGGCTTCCTCGGCTTCGCAGCAGCCTCCGCCACCGGCGCCGGCCCGCTCCCGCTCCTGGTCTTCGGCGGCGTCTTCCTGTACTCCCTCGCCGCGGCCGTCTGGATACGCAGGAGGCGGGAGGAAGACGACGAGGACGCCTCCGACGTGGCATGACGTCGTCTGCCGTGAGTTCGCCGTCGTCCGCCGAAGGGGTTTTGTGCGGAAACACCTTGTTCGACGTATGAAGGCATCGGCGAAGGCGCATCCGATACAGGGGCTCGTGAAGTACCACGGATTCCGCGACCCCGACCTGAGGATACCTCTACACGACTCGATATCCCTCTGCACCGCACCCGCCCACACCCGCACCACCGTCGAGTTCGGCGTCGACGAAGACCGGTGCGTCGTCGACGACGAACCCCTCGAAGGCGGAGAGCTCGACCGCATCGTCGACGTCCTCGACCGCGTCCGTGCAGTCTCCGACGTCGACTCCGGTGCCCGGGTCGAGAGCGAGAACAGCTTCCCCTCCAACGTCGGACTCGGAGCGTCCTCGTCGGCGTTCGCAGCGCTCGCGCTCGCGGCCTGCGACGCCGCCGACCTCGACCTGTCTCTGGAAGAGGTCTCCACGGTGGCACGGCGTGGTGCCTCTTCTGCGGCGAGGAGCGTCACCGGCGGGTTCAGCCAGCTTCGCGCCAGCGACAGCGACGGAGACTGCAGCTCGCGGCGGCTCGACGACGGCTTCGACGACGACCTGCGCGTCGTCGTCGCGCTCGTCCCCGCGTACAAGCAGACCGCTCACGCCCACGAGGAGGCGGGCGACAGCCACATGCTCGACAGCCGGCTCGCGCACGTCCACGGCGCAATCGCGGAGATGCGCGCGGCCGTACTCGAAGGTGACTTCCGCCGGGCGTTCGAGCTCGCGGAGCGCGACAGCCTGTCGCTGCTGGCGACCACGATGACGGGGCCGAGCGGCTGGGTGTACTGGCGGCCGGAGACCCTGGAGGTGCTGGAGACTGCGAGAGAGCTACGGGACGACGACGTACCCGTCTACTTCTCCAGCGACACCGGGGCTACCGCGTACCTGAACACCCATGAACGCCACGTCGACCGCGTAGTCGGGGCCGTCGAGGACCTCGGTCTCGAGACGATGGAGTGGCGTGTCGGCGGTCCGGCGGAGCCGGAGGGAGACCATCTGTTCTGACGTCTCCTCGCCCGCGGCGTTGCGCGACGAGATACCGCTGCTGGAGGACGTCGTCTACCTCAACACCGGCGCCAGCGGACCTACGCCGCGGACGGTGCAGGCGGCAGTAGAAGACGGATTCGCGGACCACGCCGACGCACACCACGGCTCTCCCTACCCCCACGCGTCGGAGGTCGCCGACGACGTCCGCGCGACAGTCGCGGGGTTCGTCGGCACCTCTGCCGACGAAGTGGCGCTGACGTCGAACACGACGGAGGGGTTGAACGCTGTCGCTGACTGCTACCGGTGGAGCAGCGACGACCGCGTCGTCACCACGGAGCTCGAGCATCCGGCGGGCGTGCTTCCCTGGCGACGGCTGGAACGGGTGCACGGCGTCGACGTCGAGGTCGTGGACGGCGACGCCGACGGCCTCGACCGCGACGGCTTCCACGACGCCGTCGAGGGTGCGACGCTCGTCTGCTTCAGCAGCAGGAGCTGGATGGCGGTCGACATCGACGTCGAGAGGCTCGTGGACGTCGCCCACGACGCCGGCGCAGACGTGGTGGTCGACGCGGCACAGTCCATCGGCGCGGAGGACGTCGACTTCACGGACTGGGGTGCGGAGTACGTCGCCGCGCCGGGACACAAGTGGCTGATGGCGCCGTGGGGGACGGGGTTGCTGTACGTGGACTCCGACGTCGACGGCGAGGCGCAGACCCGGGCGGGGTACAGGTCGGTGGCGTCGCCGCACGGGTCCGGGGAGCTACGTGACAGCGCCCGCAGGTTCGAGCTGTCGACGGAGTCACCCGCGCTCCGCCGTGGGCTGGAGGCCGCGGTCGAGGTATCGGCGTCGGTCGGAACGGACGCGGTAGAGAGCCACGTCGAGGAGCTGACGGAGCGTCTCCGCGACGGCCTTGGCGACCGCGTGGTGTCGTCGGCGGGCGGCCTCGTCCGTTTCACTGACCCCGCGCTGGAGGAGACGGTGGAGCGGCTTCAGGACGAGGGCGTGGTGCTGAGGTCGCTGCCCGGCGACTGTCTGAGGGCTTCGTTGCACGCGTTCAACACGGCGGAGGACGTCGACCGCCTGCTGGAGGCTCTCTGATGTGCACCATCGCGTTCGCCTACGACGTCTACCCCGGGGTGGTGCTCGCCTCGAACCGGGACGAGGAGTACGGACGCAGTTTCGAACCACCTGGGCGGCGTAGCTGGGGCGACGGCTGGGTGGTCGCGCCGCTCGACGACCGCGAGGGCGGCACCTGGCTGGGGTTCAACGACCGCGGCCTGCTGGTGACGCTGGCGAACCTGCCGGTGTCCTCCGTCGAGGAGACGCGGTCCCGTGGCCTGCTCTGCCGCGACGTCCTCGGCTGTGGCTCGGTCGAGGAGGCGTGGGGGTTCGTCGAGGACTCCGTCGTCGAGCAGGATTACGACGGCTTCAACCTCGTGGCTTTGTCGCGGGAAGACGGCGTCGTCGCCGTACACGACACCGAGGACCTCGATCTCTACGAGCCTTCGGGGTTCGAGGTGGTGACGAACTCGCGGTTCGACGAACCCGACGAGAAGGCACGTGAGGTGCGGGGTATACTGCCGGACGCGGTGTCGGCGGAGGACTGGCTGGAGGGGATGCGACCGGTACTACGCGACCACGACGTCGGAGTATGCGCCCACCACGACGAGAGGGGTACGACATCATCGAACCTCGTAGTCGTGCGTGAACCCGTGGAGAGGTCGACGTACCGGTTCGCCGACGGCGCGCCCTGCGAGTCCGAATACGAGGAGGTGTTCTGAGGCTCTGTCGTCGTTGTATTC
>CAZXNG010000039.1:0-9072 GCA_964642065.1 uncultured Halobacteriales archaeon | reverse complement strand
ACTCGCGGTGTAGCTGGACGCCTTTCGAGGGCTACCCTGCGGTCTACCCCGAACTAGTGATACGTCGGGGAGAGGTGGTCTACCGGGAGGACGAGTTCGTCGCGGAATCGGGCGGCGAGAACGTAGTGGGCTAGTCTCCGACTGCGCGGACGGTCTTATCCTTCGACGACGGGGTGCCTGAGCGTGCCGACTCCCTCGTAGGTTATCTCGACGGTGTCGCCGGCCTCTATACCGCCGGGGTTGGCGGGGCTGCCGAACGCTATCACGTCGTCGGGCTTCAGCGTGAACCGCTGGCTCATGAACGACACCAGCTCCTCCGGCCGGAACAGCATCTGGTCGGTGTTCGCGTCCTGCCGGACCTCTCCGTTTATCGTGGTCTCGATGTCGGCGGACTCGAGGTCGGGGTCGGTCTCTATCCACGGCCCCAGCGGCGCGCTGCCGTCGAACGCCTTCCGTGCGGTCCGGCGCTCCTGGTCGAGGCAGTCGAGGTCGTTCATGATGGTGTAGCCGAGGACGTAGTCGTCGACGTCGTCGGGTTCGATGTCGCGGCACTCGCGTTCGACGACCGCGGCTAGCTCACCGGCGTACGTCAGGTCGTCGGTGAACTCTGGCACGGTTATCTCGCTCTCCGGCGGATGGGCGGCGACGGCTGGCTTGATGAAGAAGTCCGGTACGTCGGGGACGTCGTACTCCATCTGGTCTATCTTCTCGCCGTAGTTCCTGCCGACGCAGTACAGCGTCCCGGGCTCGCACGGCGCGAGCAGGTCGTCGCCGTCGACTTCCTCGGGGTCTACCTCGTGTCTCTGCGGTCTGTCGTGGGTTCTCGCGAGCTTCATGAGACCCGATGGAGGGCTCGCGTATTACAGGTTTCCAACTTCGATGGCGACTTCCACCGCGACTCCCCTCTCCCGGTGGGGTGGAGTAAGCACCCAAGTATATGTTCCGCGCGGAACGGTTGCCTCCATGGCACGAGGAGAGGAAGAACCACCGGAGTCGTCGATAGAGGACGTCATCCGAAGGCTCGACGAGCTCTCGGACGACGTCGACTCCGAGGAACACCGGAGCGAGATAGAGAACGCACAACGGATGCTCGACGACCTTCCAGGCACCGACGTCATACACAAGTACACCACGCGGGACATGGGGGAGGCGTTCGTCGGAGGCCTGCTGTTCTCGCTCCCGATGCTCGTCGAGGACGGGGTGTTCGACATAGCGTCGTGGTTCGCGAGTTTCACCGTGGTGGGTGTGCCCGTGCTACTGGTCGTCCACTCGGTCCTCGTGTTCGCGATAACCGCTGGACTGCTCTACACCGTGGACTTCCGGGAGATAGTCGTAAGGAAGCCTATCTTCGGCTTCCTGCCACGCCGTCTCGTCGGCGTCGCCGTGATATCGTCACTGACGGCGGCGCTGTCGATGCTGCTCTGGGGACGGCTGCACAGCGGAGACCCCGCGGCTATGGAGATGGTCTCACGGGTCTCCGTCGTCTGGGCTGCAGCGTCTTTCGGCGCGGTGCTCGCCGACATCCTGCCGGGCGAGAGCAAGGGAGAGGACATCAGCGACATCGTCGACGTCCCGATGATAGAGTAACCGTCCGGTTATTTCACAGTGGAACACGTGGTAGGACCGTGAAGATAAAGAGGCCCACGAGACCCCGGAGGTTCCGTCCTACGGACTCGGCCCAGCAGATGGTCGGGGGCTTCCTTCTGGCGGGTCCTTTCGTCGTCACGGAAGAGGTCTGGGTGCTAGCGGAGAACATGGGGGTGTTGCAGGTGGCCGCGACGGTGGCGGTGGTGTTCGGCATCGGGTACGCGACCCTCTACAAGGCGGACCCCGACAGGGCCGTGGACGTCGAGCAGAAGATCGCGGGAATCCCCCTTCGTTTCGTGTCCCTGATGATCGTGTCGTTCGGCTCCGTCTCCGTGCTGGCGTTGCTGTTCGGCGCACCGGACGCGTTCCTGGACGAGGGTAACTCCTTCGCCACGTTGTTCGTGACGTTCAAGGCGGTCAGCGTCGGCTCCATCTTCAGCGTCGTGGGGGCAGCCACCGCCGACAGCGTCTTCTGATCTCCGGGTCCGGTCGTTTTAATGCCGTGGCCTACGACGTCCCACCAGAGATGACAGTCACCGAGACCGACCTCCCGGGCGTCGGGAAGAAGTTCACGGTGCCGCTGGAGGACGACACCGAGCTCGTGATAGTGATACACAACACGGGAAAGCGAGAGGTGTATCTCGACGACGACCCCGACGAGGACAACGAGAAGCTGTTCGAGGTCTCGGACAACCTCTCCCGCGTCGTCGGCTCCATACTGGAGGGAGCGTACTTCCAGCCCATCGCCTCCGACGCGATAGAGACGATGCTCGACGAGGAGACGCTGATAGAGTGGGTGAAGGTTCCCGAGGACTCCTCCGCTGTCGGCGAGAGCCTGGAGTCGCTGGACGTCAGAGGCGAGACGGGGGCCTCCGTCGTCGCGATAAAACGCGAGGACGGAGAAGTCGTCACCGGCCCCGGACCTGAAGACGTGGTAGAGGCCGGCGACACCATCGTCGTGATGTCCACGCCCGACAGCTACCAGAGCTTCCTCGACCTCGTCGACGCGTAGGATGGCGGGGCTAGAGCTGTTCGAGGTCGGGGTCGCTCTCGCCGTAGTCGCGGCGGCTGGAGCGGCGGCGCGGTACGTCGGCCAGTCCGTGATACCGTTCTACATAGTCGCAGGCATGCTGTCGGGGCAGCACGTCGCAGGAGAGCTCGGGCTGCCTTTCGTGGGACAGGGCGAAGCCGTCTTCGGCTTCGTCGAACTGTCCGCGGAGATAGGTATAGTGATGCTGCTGTTCTTCCTCGGGCTCGAGTTCAGCGTCACCCAGCTGGCGAGGAACAGGCGGAGCATCGGGAGAGCCGGCACCCTCGACCTCCTCAACCTCGTCGTCGGAGTCGTGCTGGGCTACCTGTTCTTCCACGACGTCGTGGCCGCAGTCCTCGTCGGCGGCGTGGTCTACATCAGCTCGAGCGCCATCATCACCAAGAGCCTCATCGACCTCGGATGGATAGCGAACGACGAGAGCGAGCCCATCCTCGGCATCCTAGTCTACGAGGACCTGTTCATCGCCCTCTACCTCGCCTTCGTCTCCGCGCTCCTCCTCGGCGGCGCCGGAGTCGGCGACGTCGCCGTCTCGATGGCGGTCGCCGCCGCGTTCGTCCTCGGGCTCGTCGCCCTGGTCTACCGCGGAACGAGGCTGTTCCAGGGCCTGCTGGACGTCGACAGCGACGAGACGAAGGTGTTGCGGGCGTTCGCCGTCACCCTGGTGGTGGCCGGCGCCGCGCTCTCCGCCGGAGTCAGCGAAGCCGTCGCCGCGTTCTTCGTCGGCATGGCGTTCAGCAGCACCGACCACGTGTCCGAGATAGAGGAGCTGCTGTCGCCGGTCCGCGACATCTTCGCCGCGCTGTTCTTCTTCTGGATAGGTCTCGTCACCGACCCCGCGGTCTTCCCCACGGTGCTCGCCCCGCTGGCTGCGGCGGTCGTCGTCACCGCGCCCGTGAAGTTCGCCACCGCGTTCAGAGGCGCGAAGGAGTTCGGGATGGGCGACCGACGGTCGACGCGAGTCGGTCTCGCGATGGTGACCCGGGGAGAGTTCAGCCTCGTCATAGCCGCCGTCGCCTCCGGCGCCACCGGAGCCTTCGCCACGGAGTTCGTCACCGAGACCGTGCCCGCGTTCGCAGTCTCTTACGTCCTAGTGATGAGCGTCCTCGGAACGAGCCTGATGCAGTACAGCGGATGGTTCGAGAAAGTGGTACAGCGACGGAGCAGCCCTGATTGACCTATCTCGGAAGCTACTCCACCATCCAGTACCCCACGCTCCCCAGGCCGTCTCCGCCCTCCTGAAGCGTGGTGTCCGCTAGCCTGAAGCCCTTCGCGAAAGACTTCGGTACCGCACGGTAGAGTCCGAACGGCACGAGAAAGTCGATGTCGTGGTCGACGACCTCTGCGCCGGCGGAGTCGACGAAGCCCCGTACCTCGTCGTCGCCGTACAGATGGCTGCCCATCGGAAGGAAACGGTTGTACAGCACGCGGGCGCTGGGTCGGCGGAAGACGTCGAACACCACGGGCCCGCTGCTGACGCGCACCAGCTCCCGGAGGTAGCTCTCGGGCTCCGGCACGAGGTGGAAGAACCGCATCGCGACCGCTAGGTCGAACCGGTCATCGGCGAAAGGCAGCCGGCTTCCGTCGACACGGAGGAACTCCGGACGACCGCCTGCGAGGTCAACGCCCCGGGTCTTGTCGACGCCCTGCATCAGCATCTCCCGGCTGATGTCGCCGGCGACGACGTCGGCGCCCTGGTTCGCCAGCTCGATGGAGAATCGGCCGGTGCCGCAGGCGAGCTCGAAAACCTCGTCGCCCCTGATGTCGCCCACGAGGTCGAACAGCGCCTCCTTCTCCCCCGTGTCGACGAGCTCGCCGCCGCGTGAGAAACGCCAGTCGTCGTACTCCTCCGCCGTGCCGTCCTCCTGATACCACTCGCGTCCCTTCACACGCCGTGGTTCGTAGGAATCCCTATTAAGGAATTGGATTCGTCTACTCCAGACGGAGTTTGTTCTCCGTGACGTGGAGGAAGGTTACCGTGTCGTTCGCCTGTTGGACGTTGATATCCATGTCGCCCCCGTGGTTCCACTCTCCGGGGTTACCGGAGACCTGGATCACGTCGCAGATCACTGAACCCTCGGACTCAGAGTTGGGGCTGCCGCTGAAGTGGCAGTGCGATGCTGGAGCGTAGAGGAGGCCGTTGTATCCGTCGAACTGACCGGTGTTGTGTACCTCACCGTCGCTCGAAACGAAGGTCGCGAGGTTCGTGTGGTTACCGGAGGTGGGGGCCATGTTTGAGGACGAGCCCGATGTAATAGTCAAGTCGTCTGTCACCACGAAATCCAGACGGGTGGAGTTGTTCGAGGCTGCGGTCACGTCCACCTGGTCCAGGCTAGCGGGGCCGTCCACGACTACGGTTACATTGTTCGACGATATATCGAAATCGCCGTCGAGGGTGGCAGCGTCGTCCGAGTAGTAGGTCTGGTTGTCGTAGGGCTCAGACGCAGAGCCCCAGTCGTCTCCGTGCGTCTTGGCGTAGTCCACCATGCTGTATATCCAGTTGTCCGCGGACGGGTAGCTGACGTCCTCCTGGTAGGAGTCGAAGAAGTCGTCCGCCTTCCCTGTCACTTCGTTACCTCCCGCGGCGTCGTCTATCTTCTTCGGCGGCTCTGGAATAACGAGCTTTATCTCCGCCACGTTCTCCGCGTGGTCTATCTCGATTACCGAGGAATCCGTCCTGCTCCGGAAGTAGTCCACCCAAGCCATATAGAAGTCGCTCTCTACCTCGACGTATATCGAGCCGTTCTCCAGGGGGTTCTCTATCTGTTGCTCCACGACCTCCTGGGTGTCGACCTGCAGGTCGTACCTGCCGCCTGTGGTCCTCACCTGGTTCGTCACGTTGAACATGGGGAACGACAGGGTACGTTCCTCGTAGTTGAACTGGGGGGGCGTCACCATGACCGACTGGTTCGCACCGACGTCCTTCCTCCATATCCCCCCGGCCTCGTAAGCGAGGACGTTGCCGTCCTGCTGATATCTCACGTTGCCGATTTGGCCTTCGTAGATGGTCTGGTTGGTCTCTCCGGTGCCGGGTGCGAACCTCTGCGTTACGTTCACGTACGCCGCCTCGGGGTTGCTGGTCAGCTCTCCGTTACCCACGTTGAGTGTCACGCTCTTCGTCTCCGTCGGACCGAGCGCCGACGTGGCGAGCGAGGAGGACATCCGGGTGAACTCATTCTGCGCTCTGTCGAAGTCGACGTTATCAGTCGAGTCAGAGAGGATGGGCTGCGTGGCGGCGAACAGCATGCCTATCGCGACGAACGACAGGCTCAACAGGATGACTACGCCGATTATCTCGGACTGCGCCCGGGTGGACGTCGGCGTGGTCTCATTTTGATGAACCATGGTTCAGGGAATCAGGTTTACTAATATACGGTCCTGTGAGTACATAAAGGCTGTGTCGGAGTTGGGGTCAAGCTCCAGTATGACCTTGTTCTGCGAGGGGTCGTGGGTGACGTCGGTAACGACGGTGTGGTGAGCCGAAGAGTTGAAGTACCTGGCCCAGGCGTCGTGCGCTGTCGAGTTGAACTCCACCTCGAAGCTGTCCGGAGTCTCGTACCTCTCTGTCCCCCCCGACTTCGATTCGAGCCTCATGAAGATAGTTCCAGCGTCCGAGACGGACTCACCCCCCGAGGTGAGCACCATCGGCATGATAATCTTCTCGTCCGTAATCGTCCAGGAAGGTTCCCGTATCATCACGGAGCCCTCATCGTACTGACGGAAGACCGCTCCGTTCTCGTACCTGAGCTTGTATTCTCCGACCTCGTAGGTCACCGGCACCACGTTCCTCGTCCTGTTCGTCCAGGTGCCGGCAGGATCCTCCGTGGAGGTGTTGACGACGACGATGTCATCTATCTCGGCGGCGAGGGTGCTGTCCTGCAGCCTCATCTCGACGCCCCTCTTGGGAACGTCGTTCCGCACTATCTCGTCCATGTTCGCGGCCAACACATCGAAGACCCGCTCGGAGTTCCCGGCATGCTCCCGATCCTGGGCTCGTTCCACTATCGGGGACGCGTTGTAGTAGATGAGTCCGATAGACGTGAACACGATGCCGATTATCACCATGAATCCGATGACCTCAGAAACCGCGAGTTCGTCGGCGGAGCTGCCGACGTCCCGCGACGTACGAGTCTCTCTCATCGTTCTATCACCAGCTCTCCCGAGTCCTCGGATATGGTGACCGAGGACGAGGTAGGTACGTCGATGCCCTGGTTCACGCCCTGTATGGGGGTCTGGTTGGTGTAGGGTATCCGGATGTTGGTGTTGCCGGAGACCAGATGTACGAACCCGCGGTCGGCCGAGTCGTTGTACCGGATTGTCACGCTGTAGTCCTGTCCCAGCCGCGGTGGGGTGACCTTCACGCTGGGTCCGTCTCCCTCGGACATCACGGCCAGCCGGTCGGCCTTCTGTATATCGGACGAGATGCTCTCACCCGCTACCCTGATCTGTGACTCCGAGGCTGCGTTGAATATGTCGGTGAAGATACCCTGCATCATGAACAGTATCATCGCGACCATCACGGTGGCTATCCCGAGGTTCACCACGTACCCCGTGACTATGGAGCTCCCTTCGTCGGACCGTTCTTTGCGTCTCATGTCAGGCCGGTGGACCTCCTCCGCCCGGTGGGCCGCCCCCACCCCCTCCGCCGCCTCCGCCGGAGTCCTCGACGGTTACTTCCTCGAAGTCGTAGCCGTCCTCGGAGGACACCTCAGCGGTGTAGATTCCGGCATCGTCCGAGCCGGTGTTCCACGTCAACGTCAGGGGCTCTGTGTTTCCGGCGTCTACCTCTACGTTGTTTGTTTCGTTTATCTGAGTTCCATCTATCTCTAGAGTGATGGTCTGGTCGCCCCTCTCGTCTCCGGTGTTATGGATTTCGATATCGACATTAAGCGGGTCGCCCTCCGTGACGGGTGAGTCCGTCGAGGTAATCTCTACCTCGTAGTAGGCGGCTCCCTGGAGGTTCTGCGCCTGCGTGTAGGGGATGTCCTCGGTCGCGGTCACCATCGATATCGAGCCGTCGTAGCTGAGGCTGGTGTCGTCGTAGCTGTACGTCTGACCCTCCACCTCGTGCACGATGCCGACGACGTACCTGCCGGCATCGGCCGTCCTGCACGGTGCGTCCGAGCACGGGCCCTCGATGTCGGTTTCAGCTATGGTTTCGTTGAACCGGAAGTCGTAGGTGGCGTTCGCGTTCGAGCCGTTCTCGAACCTGAGCGCTCGAATAGGACGATTGACGCCCATTTGCTGGATTATTTTGGCGAGATGGATGACCACGTAGTCGCCTTTCTTCGTGACGTTATCATCGGCCGGGTTGATACTAAGATCAATATTTTTAGTCGATACTCCAGTATCCTGTATCTCCAGTTCCTGTTCAGAGTGGTTGAACTCGGCTTCGAACCTGCCTTCGTAGCCGAGTGAGCTGGAGGCGTTCAAAGTAAAGTCTCCGGTCCAGTCGGCGGAATCCGTCGACATGTTGATCCGCATCTTGTGGATGTCGTCCCAGTCGGTAAGGCCCATGCTCTCTGCCATCACCCAGGTGCCGCCGCCGGTATGGTTCAGTAACTCGTCGTGCTCTCTCTGTCCGAACGCCCAGGCGGGTTCGAGGCTGGCGTCGGCGGGGTCGACGTAGAGCAGTCGACTGGTCTCCGACAGAACCGGCTGAAGCGCCTGTCGGTAGTCGCCCATGTAGGCGTCGTAGTGGTCCTCGGCTTTCGACGGGGTGGAGCCGTTGCCGGCGGCTGCCTCGCGCACGGCGGTTTCCGTCGACTCCGACAGCGTCCGCAGGGTCGTCTCGTCGGCGCCGGAGCCTCGGCTCGCGAGCTCCTCTGAGTAGACGAGGCCGTTGAGCACCGCCGAGACTCCCAGTATCGCTAGCGCCACGAGGAACCCCGTGAGAACTATCACCTGGGCGGAGTCGGCGTTCATCCTCTCCATGCCGTCATCTTCACCTCCACGACGTTGTACAGGTTCGTGTCCTCGGAGATGTCTTCACACGGGTAGTTCGCGGTGTTTTCGAGCGTGCCGACGGAGCCGTTCATCAGGGTCATGTCGTCGTACAGCACCACGGTCACGGAGCCCGTCACGGCGTTCAGGGTGGGTTCCCCGTTGAAGACGAACGGGTGCTCGTCGCCGTCACACACTATGTCGATGTTGTAGACGATTCCGCGGCGGTTCATCACCTTGAGGGTCTCGTTGAGTTCGAGGTACCCCGGTACTCTCGCCCTGGTGCCGCCGTAGACCAGGGGGACGTCGGACCTCTCCAGCCCGCCTTCGAAGCCTCCGTTGCTTCCGGCGCTCTCGTTCCAGTTCAGTATGGCTCGTTGTAGCTCTTCCGTGGACTCCGCGGTCGCGAGGACGGAGTCGGCGAGGTTGGAGTTGTGGAGCTGTACCTCCTGGCTCGCGGTGCTCGCGGAGCCCGATGTCAACGCGGTGGCCTC